>DYKH01000090.1 GCA_020722685.1 Caldithrix sp.
ATGCTTCGGTCTGCCAAGGCCGACCTGGTGGCCTGCGCGAAGTGGGCCGGGTATGGGGAAGCTTATCTTTTCAGATTCTATTTGTGAATGAGGACTTATCTTCAGGCCAATTCTGCCAGGCACATTTTGGATTTTGATATGTCATTTTCAGTTTTAATGTTTGATATTTGCAGGAAGGCTACTCGGACACCGAGAGAAGGTGAATAGCAGGTACGCATTTTCCGGAAGAGCCAAAAAAAATTCCTTTCGAAAAATTTTTCTGAAACTATTTTGACAAAATTTTGTATATTGTCGGAGTCTTCTACCGAACGGTAGGTAGAACCAAACAGGAATTTTTTGACTAAAGCTGGGCCCTTACAATGGAAGGACAGTCATCCGAAAGCCATGCGGACGTCGATACGAAGACGAAAATCTTCAAGGTAGCCGCTCACCTCTTTGCTGAAAAAGGGTACAATGGTGTCTCCATGCGTGAAATCTCCGAGCAAACAGGGATGTCAAAGCCTACCATTTATTACTACTTTGGCAGCAAGGAAGGTTTGTACCGCGATCTTGTGGATACCGGTAACGCTCACGTTTTAGCGAATTTCGAGCGAATCCGGTCGCTAAAGATAACAGTGAAAGAGAAACTAGTCGAATTGATGAAGAGTTACTTCCGGGAATGCATCCAGCATCCGGAGTTCATCAAATTCTTTTTGACTTCTCAGTCTTCTGACAGTGCGCCGTATTCCGAGCGGTCAGTCTTTGCGGATGGCAAACCCTGGCACCTGTTGGCTGATTTGATAAATGAAGGCCTAGAGTGTGGCGAGTTTGGGGCCAGCGCCAAGCCAATGCTTGCCGCCGAGATTGTCGGCGGTGTAATTACGCATTTCTTATTGAGGCAATTGAATAGCCGCCAAACCATCCTCTCGGACCAATTGGCGGAAGAAGCAATCGAAATGCTTTTTAAGGGTCTGAATGAGTAGACAAATGCAACTTTTGATTGCCGGTAAGCTTAGGCCTGGACTTTGATTTGAGGGCACTAGCAAAAAATGATTTGCCAAGCTGCAACCATGATTTGACTTATCCCCTGCCTTGTCGACCGTCCTTTCAGGAATCGTCCCATGCTTTCATTCAGATTCCAGATAGAGGCGATGAGTCGGGCAGGACAGATGATTTACAATTGGAGGCACGAATGACATTGAAACGATCCTTGCTTTGCTCATTGCTTGTGTGCTGCATCGCAGGGCCAACACAGTTATTGTCACAGGAAAAGCTGGTGCTCACCTTAGAAGAGAGTGTTTCACTGGCACTGGAAAAGAATCCGCAAATTAAAATGGCAGAAAAAGAAGTGGCAAAGGCAAAGGCCAGCATATGGGAAGCCTATTCCGTCATCTTGCCGCAGTTGGACGCCACGGCCAGCCTACAACACGCCTGGGAGATACAGGAAACGACCATTCCCAATTTCCTGAAGCCGATGTTGTCACCCTTGGCGCCAATTATTCCGGAACTCAGCTTGATGCCGGATTATGTGCGGTTGTCCTTTGGTTTGGAAAACACTTACACCTATGGGGCGACGCTTCGGCAGCCGCTGTTTTTGGGTGGCGCGGGCGTCGCCGGTATCAAGATTGCCTATGCCGCCAAATCCGCTGCGGAGCGCAATCTGGAAGCCAACCGACAGAATCTGATTTATCAAACGGCCAATGCTTTTTATGGAGTCTTGTTAGCGCGTGAATTGGTATCGGTACAGGAGGAGGCCCTTGCGCAGGCGCAGGCCAATCTCGACGTCGTACTAAAAAAGCACGCCGTCGGCATGGCTTCAGGGTTCGATAGAATGCGAGCCGAGGTGGAGGTCGCCAATATAAAGCCGGAGGTGATTACTGCGAGGAATCAGTACCAATCCGCGCTCACCCAATTTCGCACGGTACTCGGCTTGGACCGGAACACTGTGATCGAAGTCGATGGCGCGCTTGCCTACGCGGAGGATGAATTCTCCAATATGCCCTTGGAGGATTTTCAAAGCTTGGCCCTAAAAAAACGTCCGGAAATCCTTGCCCTTGCCGATCAAAAATACATAGCGGAAAAGGCGACGACCGTCGCTCGTAGTAATTTCATGCCCAAGGTTTTCTTCTCGACGGACTATTCGTATTTGGCAATGAAAAACGATTATAAAGTCAGCCAAAAAGATTTTAGCAAGGGATTTACATCCGCTATTAGTTTGCAGGTACCGATCTTTCACGGATTCAAGTCGAGCAAGGAATATCAACGGGCCAAATTGGACTATCGGATCGTTCTCGATACCGAGAAGCAAGCACACGACGGCATTGCTGCAGAATCGGAGATTGCTTACAACAACTTTCAGGAAGCCAAGCAGAAATACGTCTCTGCGCGGGAGTCCGTGGACTTGGCAAAGGAGGCGCTGCGCCTCGCCAACATGATGTATGAGGAAGGCGCCAACACTCAGCTCGATGTGTTGAGCTCACGCCTGGCATTGACCAGAGCTCAGTTGAATTATATTTCATCATTGTATGAATATCAAATGGCGCGCTATCAATTGCGAAAAGTGACCGGCTCGCTTACCGGGGTTTTATAGTGAGCCGCTGGATTTGTGTTGCAGTACTTCAACCTTCCGTAATTCAAAGGAGAGCAGACAATGTGGAGAAAAGTGGTTTTAGTCGTTGCAATGATAGGCATCGTTGGATTGGCAGCCAATTGCACGCAAAATAATAAAGCAGGTGAAGCGGAAAACAAGGTTCCCGTCGAAGTCACGGCCGTGGCACTGGGCGAGGTTGTGCAAACTCTCAACTATAGCGGCGACATCAAAGCCGAACTGGAGGTAAAGGTCTTTTCCAAAATTCCCGATCGGATTGAAAAGTTCTTTGTCGATGACGGCGATTATGTTGCCAAGGATGCGCCCATTGCAACGATCGTTGCCACGACCATCGAGCAAGCCGTGCGGCAGGCCGAAGCGGGTCTGGCCGCAGCTCAGGCGCAAGTCGCCAATCTACGGTTGGAGTACGAGCGCGCGCAGCGGCTATTCAAGGAAAACGCCATGAGCAAGCAGCAATTCGACGCGATTGAAACGCAATACAAAGCGGTGGAAGCTCAGGCTGAACAAGCGGAGGCGATGGCCAAGAGCGCAAAGAGCCAACTGAGTGATGCAACCGTAACGGCGCCGATCTCTGGGATCATCGGCAAGCGCTATTATGAGGACGGCGACATGGCCAGTCCAGCCAAGCCCTTGGTAACCATCGTGCAGATGAATCGCGTCAAGACCACCTTTGATGCGACGGAAGAAGACTTGGGCAGACTGGCCGTCGGACAGGCGGCAAGGGTGATCGTGAAAAGCTATCCCGATCAGGCGTTCGAAGGTAAGGTCACCAAAATCGCTCCTATTCTCGACCCATTGACGAGGATGGCCGAGGTTGAAGTCCTGATCGACAACTCCGCCGGTCTGTTAAAACCGGGAATGTTCGCCACAATATCGGTAACGACCGGAATTCTCAAAGACGTTATTGCTGTGCCGCGGTATGCAGCCATCGAGAACACCTCAATAGAGAAGGTGAATGGCGAAGATAGAGTCATGGTCTCCTACTACGTTTTTGTGGTAAAGGACGAAAAGGCCGTGCAGCGAAAACTTACCGTGACGTACGTCAATCACACCCAACTGGCGGTGTCGGGCGGAGTGCAGCCGGGCGAGTTACTCGTGATCACTGGTCAAGCCAATCTGCGCGATGGCGTGCCGGTGATCGTTGCCAAGGGAGGTTCCGATCTATGAATATGACACAAGTTGCCATCAGGCGAGGCGTCACCTTCGCCATGATCTACCTGATTGCGGTGGGTTTTGGCCTTTTCGCTCTGATACGCCTCAATGTGGATTTGTATCCCAAGCTGGATTTTCCTTATATTGCAGTCATCTCTCAATACACCGGCGTTGGCCCCTTTGATATCGAAACTGTGGTGACGCGACCCGTCGAGGAGGTGGTTGCCTCTGTCGAAAACGTCAAACGAGTGACTTCCGTCACCCGGCAGGGACTGTCAATCGTCATGCTGGAATTTAATTGGGGCAGCGACATGAACCAGGCAGAGATCGATGTACGCAATAATCTCGAGTTCATTCGCGACTATCTGCCCGAGGATGTGAGCGATCCCATGGTGTTCCCGTTTGACATCTCGCAACAACCCATTCTGTATCTCGCATTGTACTCGGATGTTCACGGACAAGCGGAATTGCGGCGGATTGGCGAGCGTGATTTTGAGCCGCGCTTGGAACGCATCTCCGGCGTAGCCTCCGCCTTTACCATGGGCGGCATGCAGCGGGAGATCAAAGTGCTGGTAGACCCCGTGCGTATGCGCGCCCACAACGTCTCCATCCAGCAGATAACCGGAGCCTTGCAGGCGGCGAACCTACAAATTCCGTCGGGCTACATTGACGATGACAAACAAGAGTTCACCATCCAAACAGCGGGCGAATTCACAGGAATAGATCAAATCGAAAATACCAGTGTCGCGGTATACAACGGAACCGTCATCCACGTGAAAGACGTGGCCAGGGTCGAAGACGGCTTTAAGGATGCTCGCCAACGCGTATGGAACAATGGCAAGGCCGCCGTCATGGTTGTGATCCAAAAGCAGTCGGATGCCAACACCGTACTGGTGTGCCGCAACGTCAGTAAGCAGCTCAAGGGAATTGAAGCAGAATTACCTAAAGGCGTACATATCGAGACTGTCATCGATCTTTCTGCGTTTATTACGCGTTCGATATCCAATTTAGGATCTACAGCCTGGCAGGCAATCTTACTCACCTTTTTGGTATTGCTGTTCTTTTTGCGCAACCTACGCAGCTCTTTTATTGTCGCGGTTTCCATACCGATTTCCGTAATGGTGGCCTTTGCCGTCATGGATCAGGTTGGCATCACGCTCAATATCATTTCCATGGCCGGCCTAGCGCTATCCGTAGGCATGTTGGTAGACAACTCTATCGTCGTCCTAGAGAGCATCTTCCGGCACCACGATGAGCTGAAGGAGAATCTCCGCGAATCCTCTGCCAGAGGTGCGAAGGAAGTAGGCATGGCGGTAACCGCTTCAACGCTGACAACTTTGGTCGTCTTTGTTCCGGTGCTCTTTGTGCCGGGCCTGGCCGGCCAGCTCTTCAAAGATATGGTGTTAACCATTTGCGTTTCGCTGACCATTTCTCTACTCGTCGCTTTGACGTTAGTGCCTTTGATGGCCTCGCGGATTTTGCGTATCAAAAGAAATCTGGCCGAAACCAATTGGATGGCCCGCGCAACCAAGCGAATCGGCGGATGGTTAGAGGATTTGCAGAAATCTTACCAAAAGCTCCTTGGTTGGTCCCTTGCGCATCGCTGGACTGTACTGCTGTCCACTTTATTGCTTTTTTTCCTTTCAATTCTGGTATTAGCCAGTCTGGGTGGAGAGTTTTTTCCCAAGGCCGATCAGGGATTCGTGCAGATTGCCGTTAACCGCTCGCCCGGTACCAGTCTGGAAGCCATGGAAAAAAGCATGAATGAGCTGGACGACATCATCAGCGAGCACGTGCCGGAAGCGGAAAATATTTACACTAATTTTGGCCAGGGCGAAGGTATTTATGCGCTGTTCTCAACCCGCTCCTCGGCAGAGGGTGACCTGACGGTGCGCCTTAAAAGCCTGACTGAGCGCAAGCGTCATTTGAAAGATATTCAGGATGATTTACGACCGCTCGTGACTAAGATCCCGGACGTGGAGGCCAAGTTTGTGGATCGCGGCGAGTCTTTGTTTAGTGCCGCGGACATTGTCATCAAAATATTCGGTCATGATTTGACGCGTGCCGAAGTTCTCAGCCGACAACTTGAAAACGAGTTGGAGGACGTCAAGGGGATTGCTTCGATCACTTCAAGTGTTCGCAAGGCCGGACCAGAGCTGAAAATTAATCTGGATCGCCAACGCATTGCAGACCTTGGCCTGAATACGGCCATGGTTGGCCAAGCGGTTAGCACCAGCGTCTTGGGCGCCGTGGTCACTCGCTATCGGGAAAAAGGCGATGAGTACGATGTGCGCGTGCAATTGGAGAAATCCGCCCGCACAAGCAAGGAAGATTTGGAAAATATCCTCGTTATGACGCCGGTCGGCAAACAAGTCCCACTTAGGTCCCTGGCCAGCATCGAGTATTCCAAAGCTCCCAAAGAAATAAGCCGGGAGGATCAAGAACGTATCGTTACCTTGGAAGTGAGCGTCTCCGGAAGGGATTTGCAGGGCGTAACCAAGGACGTAAGCAAAGCGATCAAGCGGGTAGCCGTCCCTGCCGATTTCCGCGTTGAAATCGGCGGCGCCGCAGAAGAAATGATCGAGTCATTTATGTATTTGGGAATCGCCTTCCTAGTTGCAATGGTGCTATGCTACATGGTTATGGCTTCGCAATTCGAATCGCTGTTGGATCCGTTCATTATTATGTTTACGATTCCGCTCTCCATCATCGGCGTGGCTTTGGGTTTGCTGGTGACCGGAACGGACATGAATGTGATGGCCTTGATCGGCCTCATCATGCTCGTAGGGATTGTGGTCAACAATGGTATCGTTTTGGTGGATTGCATCAATCAATTGCGTGCCGGCGGCATGGACACTTACTCTGCTATCAAAGAAGGTGGCCGCCTGCGTATGCGCCCGGTTCTGATGACCGCATTGACCACTATCTTGGGCATGCTTCCGTTAGCTTTGGGTTTCGGTGAAAGCGGTGAGACCTGGGCTCCCATGGCGCGTTCCGTTATGGGCGGCCTGACGGTGGCCACGGTCTTGACGCTGAACGTCGTACCGGTTATCTACAGCAAGATCGAAGATTTGGCTGAAAAACTGCGCGGCAAGAAAAAAGCGCGGGAAGAGCGGAGGCTGAGCAAGGGAGTTATTCGCCAAGAGATTTAGGCCCTGCTTTGTTCGCAAGATGGAGAGCGCGGCTGTCTGCTTCACGTGAATGGCGCTAAATTCGCGAAAGGTGTTGGTTCCAGATAGGCGGCCGGGTGCTTCGCTGTGTATCCGGCCGTTGGATTTTTGCTGAGGCACTGCGAATCTTTTTCTTGAATAGTGTACGTTTGCTTTTTGGCTAAGAAAACACGCCGCAATTAAGATGCCCTGATTGCGCCGCCGCAATTATTTGATCTGGTCGTATTCTCCATTTGCATTTTAGTGGTCAAGCGGTTATATTATGGGAGAAAAGTGTATCTGTTTAGTCAACTAAAAAGAGACGTCATTTCGAGCGAAGCGAGAAATCCGTGAGCATTGACCTTGCATACCTCCGTAGATTCGGAAGGGATAGGTTCCTCCCTGCGGTCGGAATGACAGAACTGGGTTCAGATGACTAAACCTTTACAGAAAAGTAATTCTAACATCATCTGTGCAATTACACTTCAAAGAGATTTCATGAGCCATATGCCGGGGGTCTACTCATGTCCTATCTCGGGTATGGCTTTGAAGCCATCCTGATAAATCTCTTATGTCGAGTATCGAGGGCACTCAAATGGTCAAAGCAGTGATTCATGATCCGTTGCGACAAATCGAGTTGTCACTATTTTCAGCATCTGGTCAAGGAAAGACTCTGGAAGCCGCAGTACAAACAAGATTGAAATCAAAAAAGACGAGCCGAATCAATACGGGCAAAGCTACCAACGATCTGGTTTTCTCCGCATATCAAGATTCAAACGATGCGGTCTTCCCTCTTATCTTGAGATTATATGTTCCTGAAGGCTCCCGTGTTGCAGACGTGACCTATGGAAAAGGCGTCTTTTGGAGGCGCGTCGATACTCGCAAGTACCAGCTTTTCGCCAGCGATCTCAATTCCGAGTCCACGCCTCGCGAATGCAAAGGGGGAATCGACAGTAGAAGACTACCTTATGAAGACCAAAGTTTTGACGCTGTTGTTTTCGATCCACCCTACATGCATACTCCCGGGGGCACGGCTCACAACGGGCATCAGAACTTTGAGCAGTATTATGCAAACAACATGGAACAAGACACGGCAATTTTGAAACAGATTTGGGATGAGACGGAGGGGTAACCCCCAAAGTACCACGAGGCCGTTCTTGATTTGTACTTCCGTTCCGGCCGCGAGGCACATCGAGTGCTTCGAGACGGCGGCATATTCATTGTAAAGTGCCAAGATGAAGTCTGCGCGAACCGTCAGCGGCTTACGCACATTGAGATCACCCTTGAGTATGAGAAGTATGGATTCTTTCCGGAAGATCTTTTTATAGTCCTACGCAATAACAGACCAGGGGTATCGCGTCTAAAGACAAGGCAATATCACGCGCGCAAGAATCATTCATATTTTATGGTTTACCGGAAGGATGTAGGGGTGAAAGATACTCAAATCAGAGGGAGGTAAGTGCATCCCACTCGAAAAAGAAGTCACCAAACTCTTTCACTCTTAATGGGGGGAATTCTCGATTCAGTTTTTCGTAAGCTGCGGGTAGGTCCAGGTAGTAGATGCGCTTCAACTTTGCGATATAAGATTGATAAACCCTCCATTGGTCCGGCAGACAAATTTCCGTTACTTCTCTTTTGCGGGAATCCATTTTCGTCTCAGCAAGTAGCACCGGCGTTCCGATAAAGCGTTCAATCCCATAAACGCCGTCAAGCAAACGTTGATGCGCCCAGAGCATTATGGATCGTTCCCTCGTCGAAGTCTTGATTGGCACATGGAACTTTTGTTTCCCTGGCCCCAAATCATAAATGAAATCGGTCGGCAGACTGGTATCTTGGTCATCAATGTTTAGAATCTTGATTGAATTGCTGGGTTCAACTCCACACCGCCAGGTAAAAAAGAAAGCAATAAAGAACTCGAAAAAAGTCCCAGGGGTTTTCTGATCACCGTCCTTAATGAGGTCAATTGCGGCGCAAAAGGAAATTGCCATGGTATATAGGGTCTTGGTAATATCCTGAGGGTGAAATCCACTTAGACCCCCTTTCCTCATTGCTTCCTTCAATTCGTTCCAAGGTTCCAGATCAGGTACGAACAGATTTCTGTTGATCGCTCGCGAAAACTTTTTGCCCTTCTCGAAAGCAAAGTACTCTTTCCCTTCCACCTTTGAATTCAAAGGCACGGAACTGACTCCCGCCCATAGGGCAAGGCATTTGTCATAAATACTACTGTAGATCTGTTCGAGGTCACGGCTGTAAAAAACCTTGTCGTACCTGCTTCTTCAAGACATCGTATTCCTGAAGAATCAGATGGCGTTCCATGTCTCCTCCTCCCGCAGATTCGAGAGTGCTACTTTCAGTCGATTGCGGCGCTCATTGGTTCTTCTCTGGCGATGTTAGCCTAATTTCACTATTCCATATTATCAAAATGAGCAACCAATTGCAAGAAGTAATTTTGACTTTTGCGCATTCGTAACAAACGAACTCTCGAAAAGGTGCTAGAGCAACGGCATTCGACTGCCTCGTTCCATTGTCTTTTGCTTTTGACTTTTCGCACGTTTTTGTTGCTTGTGCGAGCACTCTACCTGATAAAGTCTGTGCAATTCAGAAAGCGTCCCGATGTTGGAGAATGACCCTCGGATCCGTCTTCCTAATAATCTCGCTCACATTTTCCTGATTAAATCCCTTGAAGCCTTCCCTTCGCTGCAAATTCTCCAAATGGCTACCGATGGCGCCAAAATGAAGGAATTTGTCAGCCTGCTCGGAGCTGATTTGATTCATTTGTAGCAGACGATTGACTCGCTCCGGCTTAACTTGCCAAACTTCCCCTTTTGTAAAAGCCTGCCGTAAGAAGGGAAAGTTGCTAAAAGGCTCCATCATTTGTACTCCAGCCTGCGCCAGATCATGAGTCAGGCGATCGAACTGAAATTGCGCTTCCAAATGGTGCATGCCGGCCTGCAAAATCGAATCGCCATGCAAGGCGCACCAAAGGCCGACAGTGCCGAGCTGATCCGGTTCCGGTAGCTCTTGATGAGCGAAATCGACCGCCACTTCCTCCGGCGTGAGATCCAAATCCAAGAACAAAACTAAACCACTCTGGCTGTTCTCCATCACCTGGGCGCCCCAACCGGCTTGCTTGCCGGCATAAAAGCGCTCGCGGCAATGAAAGCCGAGCTTTTCAAAGAGCAGCACCAGCGAGCGGAAATGCCGGCGGGAGCTGCGGAAGGTATGATGGTCGTGATTGGCCCAGCCCATGCCCAAGCGATCCTGTCTGGCCTTTTGTATTTGACCGGCCAAATTCCTCGCCTGCCAGTATCTTCGCTCGCAGTCCAAGACGATGCATGCCGCCATGTCCCGCCCAACCAAAGAGATCAGATCATCAGCGATTTTCAGGGTTTGTCGCATGGCATTCTCTTCATCATCCTCGCCGCGAGGACGGGTCTGCCATTTTTCGCTTGCCTGTAGATACCTGCTCAGGTGATCCTTTTCCACAGAGGTCGGCTGCATCGTTCGCGACCCCCGGCGCTCGACAACCCACAGCGAAACCCCGTTTTCCTTCGAAATGCAGCACCGCCGGTAGCCACTAAGAATGTCGCCCTCGATGGGCAGAGACAGTCCCCTGACCATAAGAAATTCAGCGATACTATCTACCTTAACGGCGACCCCGTTGGTCGAAGTGTCCTCATTTACCACCACGCGTGGCAACATTGCGCCTGGATGGTGATAGGTGATTGACCTGCCTTCTCGTTGCTCTTCGATGAAGCCCACTGTCGTCAATTGAAGCCGGTGGTTACCGCTATCGGGAACTGCCAAGTGATCGATCCAATCCAACAATCTCGTGCTGGATATCTGTTCGAGATCATCGCTCAATTTGGCAATCGTGTTGTTTGCCTTGACAGTCGTGTCCAACCATCCTTGCAGCAAAGCCTCCGCTTTGGGATGCAGTTCCCAGAGAAAATCCATTTGATTGGGCATGGCGAGTTTCCTCACATTGTGTTCACTCATTCGTGCTCTCTTCCTTTCAGCGCTTATAACACAATAGAGGAAACAAACATTCACCCCGATTGATCCTTTCCCCAAGAAGTAAAAATCCGGGTAAATGCACGGACGGCTGTTTCAAGGGTCGTCTATCATCCGCATGGCACGCATGTTGCAAAATCGTCGGCTGCAAGACCAAAAAAGGTGAAGCCAAGCCTGATCCGGAACTGGTAGTGTGGATGTGATGGGACAGGTGTGTGGTGTGCATGGGACAAGCTTTCACTCGCTACCAGTTTCGGATCGATCACCTTAAAGCATCGTAGTTTTTCCGCACCGGCATCTTCTTGTTGTCTGCTAATATGTCCCAAAGCTTCGACAACTTTTGTCCAGCATCCTACAGCAAATTCAAAACCATTCACGTCACCGAGAATTTCTGAGGATTGTTCCTCCCATGAGTTCCTCCTTGCTTGAAGTAGAAAACCTTTCGATAAGCTATCTCGGACCTCAAGCGGTTAACGCCGTCGATCATGTTTCCTTTTTCCTGGATCATGGGGAGATAATGGCCTTGGTCGGCGAATCGGGCTCGGGCAAGACGACTTTGGCAAAAGCGCTACTGCGCCTGTTTGATGACACCAGGAAAGTACACATTGCGGGTAGCATACGCTTTGAAGACGCCGAGTTGTCCGAGCTTAGCGAGGCAGAGATGAACAGAATCCGCGGGAAAAAGATCGGGTTAATCTTTCAGGAGCCGCTTCTGGCGTTGAATCCACTGTTCAGGTCCGGTGCACAAATAGCGGAGACCATTCGGCAGCACACGAATCTGAACAGAAAAACTGCGCGTGAGCGCGCCCGGCATTTACTGGCACAGGTGGGCCTCAATCCGGCCCAACAGATTTATCGCCTGTTCCCGCACCAGCTTAGCGGGGGCATGCGCCAACGGGTCATGATCGCCCTGGCCTTCGCATGTCGCCCACAATTGGTCATTGCAGATGAACCGACATCAGCCCTGGATGCGCCCCTGCGTTCAGACCTGATGAGTTTTTTGATGGGTTACTGTCGACGGCAGCGCACGGCCCTGCTTCTGATTACTCATGATCTAAGCTTGGCGCTGCAGTTCTCCCAGAAAATTATGATCATGCATCACGGCAAGATTGTGGAGCAAGGACTAACCAGCACCATATCCATGCGGCCACAACATCCTTACACCCAACGGTTGTTGGCCTTGAACGCCAAATCCATCCTTGACCCAATAGAGGATGCTTTCACATTTGCGAGCGTGACTGAACAATGCTCAGTAAATTCGGTACATCAAACGGTATGGTAAACTATATTTTGAAAAGAGGCTCTTCGGGATTGCTACTCGTCATTGGCCTCATCGTGGTGACGTTTTTTCTATTGCGATTCAGTCCCGGGAATCCGGCGAGTGCGGCCTATGATCCCAACGGCAGGTCGGATGCAGTATCACGGATGCAGAACGACTTGGGGCTCAACAAGCCCCTCACTTCACAATTTGTTGCTTGGGCCAAGGCTATTCTGCATGGCGATTGGGGCATTTCTTACGCGGATCATCGTCCGGTCGGCGAGATACTGTGGCAAACTTTGCCAAACACGCTTTTCCTGACCATCCCTGCTTTGTTGATCCAACTTTTTTTTGGCATTTTGTTCGGCCTTTGGCAAATCACCAAAAGAGACACGCTGATCGACCGCTCGTTGAATACGCTGAATTTGATTCTGTACGCGATTCCAACCTTTTGGATTGCTCTTGTTCTCGTTATGGTTTTTTCGCAGAAGCTTGGCTTGTTTCCCTCCTCGCAAATGTTTTCTTTCACCTATCAAGAGATGACCATCTGGCAGCGATTTGCCGACGGCCTCAGCCACTTGATTCTTCCGGTTGTTTCGATGAGCTTGGTATCGGTCGCGGTCACTGCTCGTTACGTGCGGAATTGCATCGCAGAGGTTTTGAATCAAGAATACATTCTTGCAGCCCGCGCACGAGGATTGTCGGAGAAGCGCATTTTCTACAAACATGCCTTTCGTAATGCAATGGTTCCTTTGATTACCCTGATCGGTCAGCATTTTCCTGCCCTGGTGGGAAGCTCCATTGTCGTCGAGCTGATTTTCTCCTGGCCGGGCATGGGGAGGCTGATCGTTTTCTCTGCTTTTGCCCGCGACTATCCGGTCATTATCGCCTGCACTTTCGTCATGGCGACGTTCGTAGTGATCGGGAATCTTCTCGCGGATGTGGTCAGCGCCATGGTCGATCCCCGCATTCGTCTACAGAATCACTGATGGCTGAAGCGAGGAATCGATCGGCATCAATCCTTGCGCTGTTCAGGATGCCCCCAAGCCTCTAACAGATGACCCGATGAGAAGACTCTACAAAAACAAAATGCCGTATATCGGCGCATCACTGTTCCTGCTGTTGGCGCTCTTTTCAATCTTCGGACCGCACCTGATTCGGAGCAGTCCTATCGACCAAACATTGAGCGAAGCCTATCAAAGCCCCTCGGCAAAGCATTGGTTTGGCACGGACAAGTTTGGTCGGGACGTGTTTGCACGAGTGCTATACGGAGGGCGGGTTTCGTTGTTAGTGGCATTGTCCTCGGTGGCTCTGAGTCTATTTATCGGCGTTCCTTACGGTCTCTTTTCGGGTTACCTGGGCGGAAAGACAGATGCGCTGGCCAGTTGGATTTTGAATTTGTTTATGGCCTTCCCACAGTTTCTCTTGCTTCTGGTGGTGGCGGCCATTTTGGGAACGTCGTCCGTATGGTGGGTCATTCTGGTAATCGGCTTACTCAGTTGGATGGATATTGCTCGAGTCGTGCGCAATCAGACCTTGTCGCTAAAAGAGCGCGAGTTCGTTTTGGCCGAAATCGTCGTCGGCATATCCAAGTTTCGCCTGTTATGCCGGCATATTTTACCCAATCTGTTGGCGCCCGTCATCGTCTCAGCGACACTAATGATCGGAAATGTCATATTGATAGAGTCTGCCCTGAGCTTCATCGGATTGGGTGTGCAGCCGCCGACGCCGAGCTGGGGCAATATCATCAATGAAGGCCGGCAGGTGTTGTTGGACGGCTGGTGGATCAGCGTCTTTCCGGGATTGGCCATTGTTCTCACGGTTCTCAGCTTGAACCTGTTTGGCGATCATTTGCAGGAAATGTGGTTAACGAATAAGACTGTCAAGGTCCGGTTCAATTAATCGCTTTCGAGAAGGCAAGGCACAAGTGTTCCGGAGGTTCAGTATTCGTTGCACAGTCTCAAGGATTATGTTGCAAAACAGCAAAAAAGAATTCATTGTAATGCTGCCTCCGGAGCGCTTTCGCCCTGGTTTCTTTTTCACAAACAAGTTATTTCAATGGGCAAGTACCTTGAATTGCACAAAGGCAAAATAGTGAGAAACAATATTTCCAGAAGCGGTTTGCGGTTGCTTGGTTTCTGCGCCCTGGTTCTGCACTTCTCCTGCGGCAACGTCAACAATGGCACTGACACTTTGGTAATCGGCGTGGTGAGTGATGCGGCGTCCATGAATCCGCTGCTCACGCGCTCGCGTTTCGATTCTGAGATCGCTCAGTTACTGTTCCTTAGCCTTATGGATGAACAGCCTGACCTGATTTCATTCAAGCCGGAACTGGCCAGATCATGGCAAGTTTTGGATGGCGGCAAGCGGATTCTTTTTCACCTGCGCACTGACGTTGTTTGGAGCGACGGCGTCCGCACGACTGCGCGCGATGTGAAATTTACGTTTGATAAGCAGATGGACCCGGCCATCGGCTGGCCGGGCGCCGCGGTCAAAGATCGCATCAAAGAGGTGCAGGTTGTTGATGACTCGACCGTGCAATTCCTCTTCGCCGAGCCGTACATGTACCAATTGATGGATATTAACGACGGCGTCATTCTTCCCGAACACGTTCTGGGCAAACTCACACCGGAGGAATGGAAGACGAGCTCATTCAATACAGATCCGGTGAGCAACGGCCCGTATCGATTAAAATCCTGGGTACCGAATCAGTTCATCTCTTTCACCAAGAATGAAAAATTTTACGATTCGAGCCAGCCGCATATTGAGAATCTCATCTTCAAGGTTGTGCCGGATCAGACTCAGTTGTCCATCCAACTAAGTACCGGCGAGGTACAGGTCGTTGACGGGCTGTCCCCCAGTGACGCCGCCGCCATCGCCCAAAAGAGTGACAAAGTCGGCATCCAGCATTTCCCCTACGGCCAATTGGTGCAATTGTCTTATAATTTGCATAATCCTCTTTTTGCGGACAAACGGGTTCGCCAAGCCATGACACTCGCCATCGATCGCCAAGCGCTGGTGGATCACCTGCTTTCCGGATATGGACAGGTCTGCGTCAGTCCAATCCACCCGATGCTTTGGGCGTTTGATTCAAAGCTCAGGCCCACGCATTTTTCGCCCGAAGAAGCGAAGGCGCTCTTGCAGCAAGCCGGCTGGCAGGACAACAATGGCGATGGTGTTCTTGACAAGGATAAGAAAGATCTCGCCTTTGAGATTTTGACCAACATCGGCAGCCAGGCGCGGGAAGATGCGCAAATAATGATCCAAGAAATGTTGCGGAAGGTGGGCATCAAAGCAATTCCCCAAAGGCTGGAGTGGTCCGTCTACGTGGAAAAGCTGACGGCGCGACAGTATGACGCGGTGCTCATTGGCCTCATGTCTGCGACTAAGGTGGACCCGCTGCCGGCCTGGCACTCGTCAATGGTCGGACCGGACGGCTTTAACCTCTCCTGTTACCAAAGTCCTGTCGTAGATGACTTGATCGACCGGGCACGATTGATCGCCGAGCCACAGCAGGCTATGCCGTTATGGGCGGAATTTCAGGAGAGGATCGTTGACGACGCTCCGGCCACTTTTCTTTGGGTGCCCGACAGGGTGGTTGGAGTTGACAAAAGGCTCAAGGGCTATCGATTCTCGCCCGTATCGACCTTTTTTAACGTTTCGGAATGGCATTTTTGAGGAACCGTATGAACGTCTTCGTCTACTCACCCCGGCCAAGCTTGAACGTCAATAGAACTTTGCAGAATGCATTTTTGCCGTATGCAGTCCAGCTGATAAGTGACGCCTGAATGGCTGCACGACCGACTGCTTTGGGATTGATGCCATCGCGATGGCGAAGATTAAAGCTTTTTCTATCATAAGTAACAAGTCAAGACTAACAGATCAGCTTCCACGCAGAAAGAATGGGGAGGAATGGGAAACAGAGTAATGGAGAAATTAGGACTCGTTCTGGACAACATTCTCCTTCTCTGTCATAGCGGCGAAAGGAAAGAGCTTTTGCCCGAGACGGCGCTCATCTTGTATGGGCTGGAGGAGGTTACCAGGGCTTTCAAAGGTAGTGGATCTGGGCTGAATTTGGTATCTGCAATTGGGGACAAGTCGCCAGAATGTTATCTAAAATTGGCGATCCAGAAGATCGAGCAAATATCCGACATTGAATTTGCCGAACAGCAACGGGCCCTTCTCGATCTTGAGCTTGGCAAGGCTTATTTTTTACTAGGAGATTTGGACACTGCCACCGAGAAGTACTATCTCTCGTTGGAGCAATCCGATCTCTTGGGTCTCACAAAAGTGAAAGCGGATGCCCTCAAGCAGTTAGGGGATTTGGCATTTCGCAGGAACCAATATGAAGCATCAGATAATTACTACCGCGCCAGCTTGGCTCATTACGAAAAAGCGGAAGACTTGGTGGGGCAGGCAGAGGTATGTAATGATCTGAGCTCCATTTCGTTCATCAAGGGGGAATGGGATAAAGTTGAGGATGCCATCGGCAGATGTTTGGAGATCGCCGAAGAGACGAACAATGCCCGTTTGCGCGCCAAAGGGAACAACAATCTGGGTGCCTTTTACGCTGTGAATGGAAAATACTCGGAGGCGCATGCCTGTTTCCAAATTGCCCTATCCTCCTTTCGCCAATTGGAGGACGATACCGGCATTGCCGATGTCTTGAATAATATGGGCCAATGCTACATGCGTCAGGGCCGGTGGCCGGAGGCTGGCGATTGCTACGAAAAGTCCCTACATCACTCTGTCAGGTCGGACAGTCTTTACCAAACGGCGGTGACGTACCTGTTGCGAGCCGGGTTGAGTATCGCCATGTCTAATTGGAAAGCGGCCAAGTCATACTGCGATCAAGCTTTGGACTATTTTATCAAGATCGGCAGCATCGAGCGCTTGGCGGATGGTTATAGGCTGCTTGGCATTATGAATCGAGAGTTGGGCCATTATGATATCGCCAGGACGTATTTAGAGAAAGCGCTAAAAGTCTGGGTACAGGTCGGCAACAGGTACAACGAAGCGCAAATCAACATCGATCTCGGCAATTTGGCCGGAGTGACGGGGCACAGCAACGAGGCAGATGAAAAATTTGCCAGGGCCGCAGTTATTATGGCCGGTATCGGGGTAAAGAATGAAATCGTAAAGCTTGATGAGCTAACAGAAAAACCCAACGAAGAAACGGTATTTGCGTTTTAATACACTAATTCGCGGAGGATCGCATGAAATTCAAAGAATTCTTGAAAACGGCGTTTCTGCTGATTGTGTTCGTCTCCTTCGTCTTCTGGCCGAGTTGCGGCAAGATCAAAAGCCCAATAGAACCGGTGGAGACGGAATTAATCAACGGTGACGCCTCGGCAGACACGCAAGCAAAAAAAGCCAAAAAAATTCGCAACGAGTCCGGCTGGACTCTGGAGGAGACCGTCAATCTCGAGGATGCCAAGAAAGTTTACGTGGTCATGCAGGCCGGAGACGTCTTCAGGTTCACGGCCTTGGTTAAGTCGATCATCCCTCCAACTCAGGACATGTCCCGGATCAAGATCACCATCCAGGCATCGCTGGATGAAACGACTTTTTCCAGAGAAGCCATAATCTTCAAGTTTGCACCGGACGGCCTCCTGTTCTCTCCGCCGGCCGAGCTGAGTATCCGTGCCAACGTATTGGGACGGCTCTTGGACAGACAAAAGTTTTCTCTGTATTATTTCGATGAGAATCAGGCCAGGTGGGTTAAGCGAGAAACCATCACCACTCTCTGGTCAAACAAGAGCAAAGAGACGGAAAAGGAAATATTGGTTGAAATCCCCCACTTTTCGCTCTGGGCCATTTCCAAGGACTGACATGACAAGACTCGGCACCCAACAAGCTTGGTGGATTAATCTCCTCAGAGAGAGCAAGTCGGTCTGCATGTCTCCGTCCTTCTCAAAGGAGAGTTCGGGCAGCGTTGCAAGACGACCGAAAGGTCCACGAAGACCAGCCAGGTTGCAAGAAACTTGTTTCGAGAAATCGGTTAGAATGCGTTAGTTCACATTTTCTATGAACACGAAACGATGCGAACGGGGAAAACCATGATACAAGACAAACTTTTAAAAGAGCTTCCGCCGGCAATTGAAAAGATCAAAGAGATTTGCTCTTCTTCGACGGGAAGTGAGCTGAGTCCGGAGGTCATGGCGACCATCGAGGAGATGGCGCGTTTGCTTCGCGCCCTACGCCCGGCGCAAAAAAGATCGATGCAAGGTGAGGCCGTCAAATATGATCGCTACTTGGTCATGGCGGATCAGATTCTACAGACGCTCCCAAATCTGGAATTGGCGGAGAGCATCAAAGGCCCTATTGCCCTACATATCGGCAAGTTGAATTATTTTCTCGGCAATATGGCCAAATCCACCGAGCTTTTTGAAAAGGCGTACGAAGAAGGCCTCCTGCAAGGTGACCATAAGCTGCAGGCCGAAGCCAACAAAAAGCTCGGCGACGTGGCCTATCGGCAAAACAATTGGGATGAAGCGGAAAAGCTCTATCGGCGCGCGTTGGCCATTTTTGACCAAATCGGCGATCCTCGAGGCCGCGCGCATAGCTTGATCGACTTGGCCTCGCTTTGTTTCCCAAAATGCGAGTGGCAGCCGCTGGAAGAATACTTGCAGGAAGCTTTGGAAATCGGCAAGAAATACAATGATGCCAGCATCATGGCCAAAGCCCACAACAATTTGGCCGTAGCCGCCGGCATGCGTGGGGATTACAAATTGGTCAAGCTGCACCTGAGCATGACCATTCCGCTCATCGAAGAAATGAATAACGACCGCATATTGGCGGAAGTATATCACAATATCGGCCTGGCGCACGCCAAATGCAAAGAATGGCAAAAGGCAGGAAAATACTATGCCCTTTCTTTATCTTATGCTCAGTTGTTGAATGATCTCTATCTCATCGGTATCAACTACTATCATCAGGCGGAGCTATCTGTCGCTATGGCGGAGTACGAGGTAGCCCGGGCATACTGTATGAAATGTTTGGAATATTTTGAGCGGATGAAATACCAAGAGGGCATCGCGGATGTCTATAAGCTGTTAGGGGTGATCAGCCGTTTCGTCGGCGACTTTGATCGCGCACATCATTACCTGCAAAAGAGCCTGCAGCTCAATCAGAATATCGACAACCACCTCAACGAGGCGGAAACGATGCTGGAAACCGGATTGCTTTGGCGGGATCAGAAAATGGAGGACCAAGCCAAAGAGTGGTTGGAAAAGGCTCTCCATATTTTCCAAAAAAGCGGCGATCAATCGGACGTGGCCAAAACCGAGGGCCTGCTGGCGGAATTGGCGGCATAGGCCGTCCTTAGATAAAACCTGTACCTCTTAGTTTCCCGGAAGTTTTTCGATGGGCTTCCGGGATTTTTATTTGCCCGCCACACATCGCTTCACTTTCTTCAATGTGATTACCCGTGTTGGCTTTGCAGGTGAAGCCTCACTTACAGGAGGATTGAAAACCTATACGGGCATCAAACGAGATTCCGGCATCTGCCGGAATGACCCGATGGCAGGTGTCATACCTGCGCATGCAGGCATCTCCACCCAAAAGTGAGATACTACCTTTGCCGACACAAAATCCTTGAATAATCCCTAAAAAAGTCCTATCATTCGGCTGTCAAATCACACCGTATCGCATCGTATGGAGGAGGAAAATGTTACGCACCAATTGCCTACCCATTTTCATTGTTCCGATTCTGCTGTTATCCGTTTCGATGGGAGCAAGTCAGGCCAATGTTGACTTGAACGGCCGATGGAAGCTTATTCCCGAAAAAAGCAGCGAGATCAGTCTATACGGCACATTGTCCGTCGGCATTGAGCAAAAAGGGGTGAATGTAACCATCACGCAAAAATGGGGTGAGCGAAGAAGTCTCAACGACACCCTGCGGCTAAGAACCGACGGCAAATTTGTCACTGTGCTGATCAAGAACCGCGTTTTCCCGAGCAATGTCTTTATGGGTTTGTCCATGCCTGTCGGCGCAACCCGAAAAGTCAAGGCAACCTGGGAAGACAACGGCTCAAGGCTAAGACTCGACGATCAATACGAGATTCATGGGTCTCAAGGCCTTTCCCCAATGGCCGCAGTTCACACTTTTGAATTGTCCAACGACAAAGAGCTTTTGATTTACAGGATCGTCCGATCTACTCGCAAAACTGGCCCTGAGGAGAAGTACGTCTTAAAGCGGGAAGGCTTCAAAGACGCCTTTTATGTCGAGCTGGAGGACAACTGGGAAATAGAAGGGAAACTGCCCGTCAATGCTTTCCTGATCAGTTTGCAAGGAGTGGCAAACGCCGGGGCGCCGAGACTTTACATCCTCTATCCCGAAAACTGGCCGTTCAATTACGTCCGCCCGGTGTTCAACTACTACCGCGAAGAACGCAATTATACCTTCACCCAATTGCGAACGCCGGAAAATGCCCTGACGGCGCTGAAGGATTACGTCAAAGGGTTTGTTGTCTGGGACAAGTCGGTGCGGACCTCGCTCATCGTCGCCTTTACGGTTGCCGGTCTGGAAAAGGCGGTGGTCGTAAGCGAGGACCTGATCCACTTGGCGGAAAAGGCCGGACTGAAACCAGTCGCCGATTTTCGCGGCAAATTCACCGGCCAAACGGATGCGCAAATCTATTCCTGGGCTATGGAACAATACTGGGATCGTTGCAGCCGGGACGTCATCATTTGGCTGGGAGGAGAACACGGCAACATCATGAAGCCCGGCATCGCCGATTGGGGCATCTATCAAAAAGCATTCTTCCAGGATTTGTCCACCAAGCCGGAACACAAAGAAGAATATGCCTTGGCCAACAAGCTGCTCGGTCAAATGAAGCCGCTGGCGATGGTGCAAGGCTGGCATTCCTATGCCAAGGATTTGGAGCGCGATCATGTGAAGCTCTGCTCCAGTTACGGCTTGCGGGTGGAAGGGCTGCACACCATCCCCAATCTCAGCTTCAGCCATCAGGTGCCGGCCACCCCGGGATTCGTTTTCAAGAACAATCACCATATCGTTCCCGGCAAGGATTACACGCCCGAGGCCAAAGTCTACCTCACCTGCGTGCAAACCGACGGCATGGGCATCGGCGCCTATCACAAACCCGGAAGAGGGGAAATCCCTTACGCTTGGGAGTGCATCATGAACTACCTCTGGCTGGCACCGGCCATGCAGGAATACTTTTACAGCAAAGCGACCCCCAACGATTATTTCATCGGTGCTTTATCCGGTCCGGGATACATGTATCCCAAAGCCGTTCCGCCGGACAAGCTGCCGGTATTGATCGCCAAAGCACGGGAGATGATGGAGCAGCTCGACCTGAAAGTGTTCGAGATCATGGACTATTCCGAAGGGGCGACCGTTGAGGGTAATACCGAGCTGACCAAACAGGTAGTGGACGCTTATTACAAAGGCATGCCCAATGCCATCGGCTTTCTCAACGGCTATGCGCCGGCCTATACGTTTGCCTCCCGGGATGGCCGCCCACTGCTCTCCTACGATTATTACCTCTCGCCCACGCGAACCGAAGCGGATGCCGTTGCCGACTTGGAAGAGCTGGCGACCATCAATTCACAGCGCCCATATTTCCTGTTGATGCACGTGCGGGAATCCAGTGACATCAAGCGGGTGAAGAGCATTTTGGACAAGCTCAGTCCTCAATTCGAGGTGGTGCCATTAGATGTGTTTTTGGCGATGGCGGGCAAAAAACCGACTTTCAAGGAAAGGTTTTTGAGTAAGTAGCGATTCTGCTTAACCGACTAAGGGTGAGCAATTGCAGAATCAAGAATTCCCACTCGCGGTAGCCGAGTGTGTCATACCGCAGGTATCCTGCCAAAGGCAGACCTGGCGGCTTCCCTGGTTGTAGCTCGATCTACTTAAGGGAGATCGTCATTAGATGGGGGAAGATACCTTCGGCATGAAAGTGCTTATTTGAAGGATTGTCACAGCTTGTCAAAGACAATAGAAAGCTAATTGAGAGGAAATGGAATGAGTTTTTTCCCGAATAAAGCGCTGGCGCGAAAGATCACCTTTGATTCCGACGCCATGTGGATAGAGCTTGCCGATGGTCGAAAGCTTGCTGTGCCGCTGGCTTATTTTCCACGCTTGCTCAATGCGACGCCCGAACAGCGTGAAGCTTACGAAATTAGCGGTGGTGGAACGGGCCTTCATTGGGATGAAATCGATGAGGATATCAGCGT
>DYKH01000365.1 GCA_020722685.1 Caldithrix sp.
TCATCAGTCCGGGCGATAAGGTATTGGTTCCCAATCCGACCTATCCCATTCATGCCTACAGCGTCATCATCGCCCGCGGTGACTTGCATTCGGTGCCGCTGTTTCACGCCGAACAATTCCTTCGCGATCTGGCCAAATCCTACAAAGAAGTCTGGCCCAAGCCGAAGATACTTATTGTTTCGTTCCCGCACAATCCCACGACCATCGACGTGGGCATGGACTTTTTTGTCGAGCTGGTCGATTTCGCCAAGAAAAACGACCTCATCATCATCCACGACTTTGCCTACGCCGACCTCGCCTTCGACGGCTACAAGCCGCCCAGCCTGCTGCAAGTGCCGGGGGCCAAAGAAATCGGCGTAGAATTTTACTCCATGTCCAAAAGCTTTAGCATGCCCGGATGGCGCGTCGGTTTTTGTGTAGGCAATGCAAAGATCATTCGCGCCCTGGCCCGGGTAAAAAGCTATCTGGATTACGGCATCTTCCAACCGATCCAAATTGCTTCGGTGCTCGCTCTGCGCGAATGCCAAAATGAAATCGCCGGTATCGTCAGCGTCTATCAGTCGCGGAGAGACAGTCTAATCAGCGGCCTGCAACGCATCGGCTGGGAGATCGATTCGCCGAAAAGCACCATGTTCGTTTGGGCAAAGATTCCGAGGAAATTCGCCGAGGTGGGCAGCCTTGCCTTCACCAAACACCTGATCGAAAAGGCCAAAGTGGCCGTCTCTCCCGGAATCGGCTTTGGCGCCTACGGAGACACCCACGTCCGGTTCGCTCTGGTGGAGAATGAACAACGCATTCGCCAGGCGATTCGTGGTATCAAGAGCGTTTTGGAATAGGCAAAATTGAGAGATGATCTCTCCAATTTGTACACCCTAATTTTTCTGTCCATCCGTGAAATTCCGTGGTGATCAAGTTCTCAGTTCAATTTCGCAGTTCAAGTTCCGAAGATTGCGTGTTCATGGTCGGTAAGAAGGCCTCTGTATAATCCTGCTGCTATTCATCAAGAAAATTGGGAGTCATTATGCTTGTTTCTTCAAGCCCTGCCGAGCGGAGACAATTCTGCTCCCTCTGTCTTGTTGTGCTGTTGAGCACCTCCAGCTATTGGGTTCATGCAAGTGAACACCTTTCCCCTACAACCGGCGAAATGCCCATGCGCGTCGATTTCGGCTATGCTTTCGCTACACCCCACCGAATGACCGTGGCATTGCCGGACAGCAGCAACAAAACTCTGTTGGACGCTTACCCGGAGTATTTGCGCATGGCGTGGACTTTTGACGACCTGCGCAATAAGCCTTTGGCAAGCTTTACCACACCCAAGACTCAGTGGGAAATCCGCTTCAAGCTGGAGGTGGACGGAAGACCGATCACCAAGAGTAGCTGGACGCGCGCTGAGGGCTGGCTGCCGGTATTGCAGTATGTTTTCCATGACTCTGCCGTCAACGTCCATTTGGAAGTAGCCGGTGGATTGCAAGCTGCTATTGCGCGCGTGGAAGTGGAGAACAAAGAGCAAATATCACATCGTGTGCTCCTGAAATGTGAGCGACCCAGCGGTCCCCTCGGATACAATCCCGCCTGGGTGCAGCCGGAGTGGGATCGGGACGTGCTGCTGGCGGGCTGGAACGATCGCGCCGATCGCATCATCCTGCTGGCCAAGGGTGGCGACGAACAGCCGGTGATCGCGTCGACAACCGTCAGTTTACTATGGAATCTCAAACCGGGCGAAAATCGCATTGGCTGGGTGATCCGTCCCTATCAAGCCATTCATTCCATGCTGCCGGCCTTGCGTAACAAAGATTGGAACGAAGAGCTCGAAGCAGCCAAAACAGCATGGCGTACGCTCATCGGCAAGGCTGCCCGCGTTCGTATTCCGGATGAAGCAGTGCAAAATGCCTTTTATGCGGGGCTGGCGGATTGCTTCATCATGCGGGAACCGGTGGCAGGCGGCTATATTGCCGGCTGTCCGGGGACGGAAGTCTATCGCGCGCCAAGCTCCTGGGAACCGGGCATCATGGCAATTCTTTTCGACCAAGTGGGCTTGCACACCGAATCGGAATTGGGCTACCGAATGTCTATTGACCTTCAAGGTGCGGATGGCAATTGGTGCGATCCAGAAGGTTGGGCGCATTACATGTGGGGAACTTCTGGCGTCAAATCATGGGTGATTATGGAGCATTACCGTTTAACCGGCGATAAAGCCTATTTAACAGCGGCCTATCCGCACATGCTAGCCAGCTCGCGATGGCAGGAACAGCAGCGGGCAAGGACCAGAGTGGCGGCGAACGGCGAGCGTGCTTTGACTTACGGCTTGATGCCGCGTGGAATGGGCGATGGCGGACTGAAGGACGGTGACGACTTGTACGGCGTCTTTTTCCCGCACAACATCTTGGCGGTTTATGCAGATGCCCTTTCTGTGCAGGCAGCGCAAATTTTGGGCAAGACGGCGGACATCCCCGAGCTAAAGCGCATTCATCAAACCGCACTGGCTGCCTTGATGCAGGCATTAAAACGCGGGGCGATCAGCGAAGACGGTTATCGCTGGATTCCCGGCGTGCCTGGCAAAACCAGCGGCAGCCTTTGGGGAGGACTCTATGCGGCTTTCCCCTGCGGCATCTTGTCGCCGGATCATGAGCTCATCTCCGGCACCATCCGTAAATTCGAATCTCACCTCAGCCCCGGCGGGATTCCGGTCAATACCGGCTGGCTGAGGGACGGCATGTGGGTGGCCATCACCTTGGATAATCTGGCCGAAGTGCTGCTGTTGCGCGATCAAGGTGACGCCGCAGCCAAGTATCTTTACGCCACCCTCAACCATGGCACGCCGCTGTATTCCTGGTGTGAGGAACGCGGACAAGAGCCGAGCAGTAAGAATATCACCGGCGACCGCCAACATCTGTGGACTCCGCTGGCCGTCAGCCGCTTCATCCGCGATGCTTTGGTGATGGAGCAAGGCGACACTTTGCACTTGGCGCGCGGAATCGCCCGACAGTGGCTGAGCAGCGGCCAGCCTCTTGGCGTGCAAAATGCCGTCACCCATTTTGGTCGCGTATCCTATGAGATTCGTTATGACAAAAAGTCAGGCCGCCTAAATGGTACTATTGAACTGCCGGACAAAACCGCGCCACGAGTGATCTTGCATCTCCGCTTGCCGGCAGGACGGAAAGTCAAATCGGTATCAAGCCCGGCTGCTGCGATTGTCAGCGAGGATGCGGTGACCATAGAATGGCCGGTCTTAAAAAAAGCAGTTCGGTTTATGGCAAAGGTTCGTTGACGCGAATCAAACATCCAACAAATTCATGAGAAAAGAATGATAATTTTGGCTCTTCCGGAAAATGCGTACCTGCTATTCACTTTCTCTCGGTGTCCGAATAGCCTTCATGCAAATATCAAACATTAAAACTCAAAATGACACATCAAAATCCAAAACGTGTCTGGCACCTGAAGATAAATCCTCATTCACAAATAGAATCGTTTCTGAAAAG
>DYKH01000366.1 GCA_020722685.1 Caldithrix sp.
CTGCTTTCAGGGGATTGCCGCCCCTGACATGGAGGGCGTTCTCCCTGCCCGCCAGGGCGGTGTCCCACTACTTTGCCAGCCGATAGAACTCGACGACCAACTCCCGGGAAAGCAGGTGCAAGGGGGTCCCCCCGGAAGAGGCGCAGCACCACTTCTCGTTTCCTGGCGGCGGTCCAGCGTTGTCCCGGCCGCCGCGCCCTCACCACCACCCCAAGGGGGGACTCCGGTCGGCCTACGGCCTCCCTCCGTCCCCCCTGGTCGAACCTCATCCCTTACCTGGTCACCTTCTGGCTCCTTGGCCATCTTCCGGTCCTCCTGGGTGACTGATTATCTCCCAATTCCGTGTCCAAGAAAACCGGATCCACCTCAAGATTAATTTGCTTTCGCTTTGCCTTTTCTTATATTAATATGCAAAAAGACGAACTAGAGGAGGGAGGAATGCTTATGGAGGCATCGGCAACCGCCTTTAAGGACTCGAGGCTAAGGGATTGGAGGAGATTGGTCGGGGAGACAGGCGACCTTGCAGATATTATCGTTGCGACATTGAGTCTGGCCAGCACCGAGCATAAAGTTGCAAGGATTCGCTTGGTTGATTTTTATAGCATATTCGACCAGCTTCAAAAGGAATTCTCAGATCTTATCCCCCCCCTGCACTCAACTCGCGCAAACGATTATGTGTACTCGAAAAAGCTGGCAAGCGCCCTGGAGAGTGCTCTCAGCATTGGCATCCGCATTTCCAATCCGCAGTTCCAGTTTCTTGAAGTCGAAGAAACCATTGGCAAAGGAAATCTGGAACGAATTCAGAAAAGAGCCGGCGAAGCCTTTATAGAAAAGCTAAAGCCAATTGCTAAACGGTTGTCTGAATTGGTTTAAATCCAAAGTTGGAAGGTTTAGAGCAAAGGGCAACAGGCAAATCTTGCCTTGAAAATGACGGTCGAAATTGATCCCCTGATAGAACTTCGCGAACGGGTCACGAAAGTCACGGCGCCGCTGCTGGAAATCTATCGGCGCCAGATGCGAGACTATCGAAGCGACAAGATTGTTCGCGATGTCGTTTGGGGGATGATAAATATCCTGCCCCATGAACTCGCCTTCATCGATTCACCATTTTTCCAGCGTTTGCGAAATATTTTTCAGACCTCTCTTGCCTTATTGACTTATCCCTGTTCTGTCCATTCACGCTTTGAACATTCATTGGGGGCTCTGGCGATTGCCGACCGTGTCATACGCGCCTTAGGAAGGCGGGTGGAAATAACTGAAACAGAGCGCCTTGAGGTGCGATTGGCTGCTCTCTTGCATGATTGTACTCATGGGCCCCTCTCTCACACCTCAGAGGTTTTTTACCAATCTGCTCCCATCTTCGGAAATATAAAGGATGCTTACCCAGATTTATTAGGACAAGCAGGGGCGGCTGAAATATTGACGTACTGCCTTCTCACTTGTGAAGGGTTTTCCAGGCTCTGGCAGGAGATCGTCAAAAAATATGAACAGGTTATACCTGACCTAAATGGATGCGATCCGTGGCGGATTGCCACCATGGTCGTGGGAGCTGATTTTAACCCAGAACGACCCGCAGCAAAGCCCAGGCCGTTTTTGCGCCAACTCATCAATGGACCTTTCGATGTGGATAAGTTGGACTATGTGGCGCGAGATGGGTATTTTACCGGACTCAATGTAGCTATAGACATCGAAAGACTGCTCTGGGTAATGGATGTCATTGATGTCGAAGAAAATGGCGAGATCAAAAAGGTTCTTTGTGTCTCTGCATCCGGAGCGACGGTTCTGGAACAGGTGTTATTCTCCAAGATGCAGTTATTTTCTTCTGTATACCATCACCATAAAGTGCGCGTGGCCCACCAGGCTGCCCTGCATCTTCTTCAATCTCTCAAAGAATGCGATGTCTTGATTAACGGACTTTCCTTAGAAGATCCAGCAAGTTTCCTTTGCCTTGATGATTATGATATTTTGCACGGCTGTTATCAGACTGATAAGAATCCTGAGCCGCAAGGCATAAAAACTGCCCGTTCCTTAGCCAAGGCGATCAAGGAGCGGGCTTTACCTAAGCGCGCCTTGGTGTTGACTCATCCAGTATGGGGAGAGGACCCCAAAGATGCTTCGGAGGAGGCTCGTATTTCATGGAATGACCAGATGAAAAGTTCAGACCAACCAAGTCGCTTTGTTGCAGAAGTTGCAAAAATTGCAGGGGTAGATCCCCAGAGGATCTGGGTGGATATTCCTAACCCAGTAAATCTTCAAGGAACCGGACAGGAAGGGCTCGTCAAATTCGATGATCAAACTCATCTTCCCATTCAGAAGATGTTTCCTATCGGTGGGTGGCTATCTGCATACCAGGCCTATCGCTTGACCTCTTATATTTTTGCCTGGGAGAGACCTGGTGATGTGGCTAGGGCGGCCAAAAGCGTCCTGGATAATTACGGGATAAAGATTAATGAGGTTGCTTTTAAACTCGCCAGGGTTTGACACTTCCATTTCTGTTTAAACTCGTCTGAATTCCCTCTCACCTCCTCCTTAACTATTCGCTTGCGCTTCCTGTGCGGTTGGCTTGGTTGTCACAAAAAACAACCTTGTAAGAATTTCTCAATTTCGTTCCCGTCGCCTTGGACCGCATCCGTTTTTCGGGATACAATTTTTTTTTAAGCCGTCCTGGCAGATTGTTGTGCCAGCCATTGGGCTCGGGCCTGCCACAGGCTTTGATAGCCGTTCTTTTCCACCAGCCACTGCCGGTTGTAGGTGTCCACGAAGCGCCTGACCGCGGTCCTGACCTCCTCGAGGTTCTGAAAGATCCGGCCATAGATGACCTGCTCAATGGGGGTTCGGGTGAAGCGTTCGGCCAATCGTAGGTGGGGGGGTGCTGGATAAAGGCGAAGCTGGGGGTGATGCCGGAGTGCTGCAGCTGGTTCTGGAAATGCTGCGACAGGTATTGGGTGCCGTGGTTCAGCCGCAGGGGCAGAGCCGGGCCGGCGTCCGCGGCAACTGTGCCCCTGCTTGCCAGCAGCCCCTGTGATATAAGCTGCAGGGCGGCGAGGGGGGTCCTTGTTTGCAGATATGCCAGTCCAGGCAGCCGGCATGCCAGTGTTCCAGCGCCACGAAGAGCAATCCTCAACCGTCCTTGGCGGTGAAGACCTGGGCGGCGTGGTGACCCACCTGAGGTTGGGCGCCGGAGTGATTGGTCTCCCCGTGGTGGGGGTGGGGATGGCCAGGGGGGCCCCGATAGGGGAGAGCAGGTGGTTTTCCCGGGTGGGCCTGAGCACCCGGCGGCGGCCCACCTTGAGGCGAGTCCCAGACCATGCGCTGAAAAGGGGAGGCGGTGAGGTCCGCCCGGATCAGTTCCAGGAGTTCGGCGTCAGAGAGGGTGGTCTTGGGACCCCGTTTGCCGGGTGGGGCCAGGCGCGGATGCGGACCAGGCTGCTGGGGGAGGCGGAGAAAGAAGACCGGGGCTG
>DYKH01000367.1 GCA_020722685.1 Caldithrix sp.
TGCGACTTATGTTAAGTTCTTAGTAATGTGAAGTTTAGGTTAAAAACCTCCCATTTTAGTATAACTTCGGTTGATAGCACTCCACATTGATTATTGAGGTGTTTTCACAATTCCTCAAGCCACTTTATGAGGTCTGTATCATCCCGCCATTTTGCAAGTCCAGGGGAAATGTTCCCAACGGGCTGGGCCTTGGCTAGGGCGGCACGCTTCATTTCGAGATCTACTGTTGCATAGCGGTTTGTGGTTTCCACGTTTGCGTGACCCAACCAATGGCTGATTGTAACCAGATCGACCCCAGCCTGCAAGAGATGGACGGCGGTGGTATGCCGCAAAGTGTGCGGGTGAACCCGCTTCCCCTCAAGAGTTTTTACCTTCTTGGAAGCCTGTTGAGAGTATTTTCGAAGGATATACCGAATCCCGAATCGTGTGAGTGGCTCACCACGATGGTTTCTGAATAAACGCTCTGTGGCGTTTTGTTCCGAATTGATTTCTGAAAGCAAATTCCGGAGGGCATCGACGGTTTCTTGCCACAGGGGGCAAATTCGTTGCTTTCGGCCTTTCCCAAGAAGCCGGACTTGAAAAGGCTTTACCAATTGAAGATCAGATGGTCGAAGGTCAAGCACCTCCTGGACACGTGCTCCCGTGTTGAAAAGCATAAGTAGGAGTGTGTAGTCTCTTCGGCCATCAACCGTTGCTCGGTCGGGTGCGCTTAATATTGCGCTGAGTTCTTGTGTCTCAAGATAGCCAACCGTTGTGATTCCGGCTCGCTTGAATGGTACGGCGAGCAGGCGTTGGCAGAGTTCCAAATGTTCAGGGAGCCTTGTAGCCACATATCTGGCGAATGCATGAATTGATGCAAGGCGTACGTTGCGTGTTCGGATTGTATTATGGCGGTCAATCTCCAGGTGCTCAAGATAGGCTAGGATCTCGTCTGGGACCATGTCTGGGAAATCAAGGACAACGACGTCGCATCCCCGACGTTGGGCGAGAAATCGTAGAAGGAGAAGAATCGCATCCCGGTAGCTACATATTGTGTGCGGACTCATTCCACGAATCCGGGGGAGGAAATCGGAAAAGAACTCGCGAATGGCGCAGGCCAACCCATTAGGAAAGGTGATCTTCATAGCACATCTTCCTTTCTCAGCAGATTGTCCAGTATGGGCCGACAGTGCTGCACAAATTTGGCGTTTGCGGCTTCTGCGAGCGGGTCGAGGAGGGAGAGGTAGTATGCCGTTGAAACGATGGAAACATGTCCCATGCTAGCTGATAGGGCCGGAAGCTTCGTCTGGACATCAACCCCTGCACGATACCAGCGAAGGAGCACATGAACTGCGTATGTGTGACGGAGATCATGAACTCTGGGGAAGCCGCCATCCGCAGTGTGAACCTCTGCAAGACGAAACAGCCGACATAGACTTTGTCCGATGCCAGATCCAGATCGGGCGCGTAAACCTTTCGAGCGGCAAACAAGAAGGGGAGAATCTGCCGGGCAGGGTAACCGCCGACGAGCTTTCAAGTAGACCTCAATTTCGCTGGCTGCATCATTGGAAAGAGCTATCAAACGCGGCTTATAAAACTTTGAAACTCTTACAAACAGGGTTTTCTCAACTGGATCATAATCAGATACTGTAAGGCGAACGAGCTCGCCGCGGCGCAATCCTGTGGTGTAAAGCAATACAATTGCCAAGCGGAGTCCCTCTGCATGAAGAGGCGCATTCGATCTGGTCTTGGCCTTCGATGCCTCTTTCAGTAACCGCAACACCTGCTCTGCAGTAAAGATGTGAGGCCGACGAGGCTCATGAGGAGCTGGAAATCCTGCTGGATCAGGCACAAAACATCCGGGTTCACTTCGACGCATATAGAGACACAGATTTCGGACGATTCTCATCCAGTTGCGCCGAACAGTGGGGGTTAGATGGAGGAAGGTAAGACACCACTCGGCGAAGACAGAAGAAGCAAGGCTGGTGGTCGCGATTGGTTGCTCAACCAGGAAGCGGTCGAGGTGACGAAGAATTGCTGTCTCAGAATTGAAACGCCTACCGAGAGCTTTCTTGATAGCAAGGTATGAGGAAATTGCCGGAGCAAGGATTGATGAAAACTCATGGAAAGGCTTCATGACTGTTCCTCCTGCGGGAGATTCAGCGTCGCATGTCGAAGGTCTTGAACGTGCAGACGAAGATAAACACCGGTACTCTCAATGCTACGATGGCCGAGAAGATCGCCAATTTCTTTTAGGGAAGCACCTTGACGCAAAAGATGTATGGCTAACGAATGTCGCAAACAATGTGGCCCCTGATGAGGTATGGAAAGCCCACTGCGACGTGACCAGCCTTGAAATGCCTCTGTAACTGCGGTGGCTTTGAGAGGCCCTTCGGGTGTGCGGACACGCAAAAAAACCTCTCGCCAAAACAGATTGGGGCGCCCTCGTTGCAGGTAGTCAAGAACAGCGGCACCAACCTCATCGGTCAGGGGGAGATCAAGGCTGCACTTTGTTTTGGGCCTCGGGACACAAATTCGGCTTGCTTGCCACGCAATGTCGTCCAGGCGAAGGGCAGCAACTTCACATGTTCTCAGGCCATATGTAGCAATCAGAAGGAACATCGCATAGTCCCGCCGCCCCATGGGCGTTGAACGATCAATCGCGGAAAGGAATGCTTGAACCGTATGCCAGGAAAGGGCGCGAGGAAGGCACTCGCCACGGAATAAACGTGGTGTGTCAATCGAGGCATCCAGTCTCTGGAGGATTTCTCCGCGGCTTGTCAGAAACCGGAGAAAAGACCGAAGATGGGCCACGGAATGCTGTAGGCTCGCTCTACTAAGCCTAGCCCCAAGCAACCGAATAAATTCTTCAACCTGCTTGAGGCCAAGTTTTGGAAGAGCCGTGGGGTCAGAATCAAGATTCAAAAACGTGAGCAACTCTTTGACAGTAGCGGAATGCCCCGCTACCGTGGATTCAGACAACCCACACGTTCGTCTCAGATGGGCAAAATATAATGTTAGAATCTTCTTTGATGGAGTTTCTTCGGGAAGAGCAAAACCCTTTAAATCGACGAGATAATGTGTGAGGGATCGAACAGCAGCGGTCAGATAAACGTCATCTTGAGAATTCTTCGGAGCCAATTTCATGAATTCGTCGGCGGTGACTTTATCGAACTGGCGAATTTGGTTCCGGTCCAGCATTGCCACAATAAGAGGCATCTTCCGAATACGCAAACGAATCCGATAGTTGTGATAACCACGCTTCCGAAGCCAACTTACAAACCCATCAAGATGAGAACCCACTATGGGAAGGGATAAGTAACGATGATGTAACCGGGGATAAATTTCCTTTAGCATCACGACCTCCTTTGAGTGCACGCCTTCATGGCGCTGTAAAGATGCTATAGGATTTTAGTAATGTGGAGTTAATTCTCTCTAGAAATTCCGAAGCAA
>DYKH01000368.1 GCA_020722685.1 Caldithrix sp.
TAGCTCACCAAAATAAGCCATCGAAACAAGATCTTGCGGCTTCTCAATAGATCTCCGCCATCCAGATTTGCTCTTGTAACCGTGTCCCCATAGTTTTGCAAGCATCTCCTTGATTGACTGAAAATTGGAAAATCTTTCTTATGTCAGTGTTTATGAAGCGCTTTCTCAAGTCGTGTGGCGATATCTTTTTTTAGTCTTTCCACCGGTGCGGTTGCAAAAGACACGATATCCCTCTTCTCATCAACAATCAGCGGCGTGAGGTCCATGGCGAAGAGAGCGAGATTGGCGGTATCAACGCCGTGGCTTTCGAGATAAGTCGCATTTGCCCGCCAACGGCCCATAGTAGCCAGGTCGTAACGTTTGCCTCCGGCTATCTGCGAGTCATAGACGCCGAGAAGAGCCGCGGAAAGATGTTCGGCTTCGCCGACATCAAAAACGACTTTTTCAGAATCAGGGAGCCAATCGAGACCTCGCCAAACTTCGCATCCGTACAATTTTTGCGGCCTTCGGTCGGACGGCAGCCGCCGTAAGGCCTGAATCAGTTTTACGGCCACAGCCACGTGAGTATCGTGTTTGTCCGCAAGATTGTGGGTGTAAATGACGGCCGGTTTGGCAGCGGAAAAGATTGTGGCGATATCCGTGATAAGATCGGGGTTGGCCGGATCCTTGACCGATGAGCTGGAGTGCTTCAGCTGCACAGCCGCAGCGTATCCTCCCGAGAATGCGGCCTGCCTTTGCTCTTTCCATCGAGTTTCCTGCATCTGCTCGTTTGTGTAGTTTGCGTAGATTCCGGCGCGTGGACTTCCAGCCCCGTCAGTGCACACGACCGCTGCAAAGCGTTTGGAAGGATCGCGCCTGCATTCGAGAATGCCTGCCATTGCGAGAATCTCGACGTCATCTTGATGCGCGCCGAACCCCATATGGGTGACACCACTCAGGGCTTTCTCCGGGGTTGAACCGGAAGGGACAAATATTTCCGCGCTTGGTCTAGTGAATTTCATGATCAATCCTCCTTTCGAGAAGGTGCTATTTATTTCCTCATTTCCGGCAGGCTTGCTGCGGCCACAGCCTGACCCACCCGCCGGCTTCTTTCGTCCGGGACATGGAGTTCAATCCGTTCGGCGAGTTCAGGGAATTCGTTTTTGAGTATGCGTTTGGCCACGCGCATTATTTGATCACCGCCTGCGCCTGAGGTGACTCGACCGAGAATCAGGACGTGGCTGAGGTCATAGTATTCGGCGTAGTAAGGAATGGTGTAGCCGAGATATGAGCCGATGGTTTCAAAAATATTCAACGCTTTCTTGTCGCCGGCGTCCGCAAGCTTCTGTACCTCCTTCAGACGTTCCGGAACGCTCATTTCAGGCGGGTAGGAGAGTCCTGCAGCCGGTATGAGCTTGTTGACTGCCTGTTGTGAAAAATAAAGCGCGCCGACACCGGAATCGCCGGACCATTCATCATGAGGCGCGTCGGGATTGAAATCCACCGGCGCAAACGCAAGCTCGTCAATCCAGCCGAGAAATTTGCCGTTTCGGTTAACATAACCTCCCGCCTCGCTTGAACCCATGGCTATGCCAAGAAGAGCAGTGGTGTTTAGCGAAAGCGCTCCGGCAAGTGCAGTGACCTCGCCGTCGTTGATGACTTCGAATGGTACGCTCCATTCCTTTGCCATGTTGAGGAAAATGGGCTTCACTCGGGTCTGAAAAAGATCCTGAGGCACACCGCGAAAGAGCGACGCAATCATCACCTTGTTGTTGACGATTATACCGGCTGAACTTCCTCCGATGGCGTCAACCCGCGGCAAATGGGCCGCCGCCTTTTTAAGTCCCTGCATTATGTGTTGATAGTGGTAGGAAGGATCTTTTTGGTTTCTGGGGTCCCATGGAGTTTCGTCGCTAAAAACGGGCTTGCCATCAATCACGGCGGCAACCTTATAGTCGCTGGCCCCTAGGTCAAAGCCTATTCTGCAGCCATCCCAGTGGCCTCCTAGAGTCAGAGCAACCTCGTTTGGGGGCGGCATTTCTTCCGGACGATGCACAAGAACCACAAATTCCTTGTCATAGGCGCGCTGCATTATTTCCACGTCCGCAGCGCGTTCGCCGGTTGTCGTGTATGCCTGCTGTAGGTGACGCGCAAGGAAATCCGGACCTGAAAAATGAATTCTCCATCCACCGCACGCCCATAGCAGGAACTTCACATGTCTGTCAACATAGCGTGCAGTCAGTGAATCGTGGCCGCTGCCTGGAGGAAGAATGTCCACATCTCCTCCGCTAATGTGGCCGTTCTCGCGTTCAATGCCAATTCGAATCCTGACACTACTGCCAATACGCGCGATTTCGCCGCGATAACGTCTGTTGAAGAGTACGCCGGGCAGAAAATCCTGATCCAACGGCGGCGGTGTTTTCGGTCTGAAACCAGGTGGATTAACAAAAGTGTTTTTCATGAATTTCATATCTACCATGAGAAAAAAAATGATGCAAACGTTTTTGATTTTGGTAGGGAATGCTTCCGCAACACTGCGCTTCGACGCGCCCTGGTTAGCGCCACAGGCGCTGGCTCAATCGCTGCAAGGTGAAACGGCACTAACTCTTCTGCGCGGCTGCTGTGGCTTATATCTTCCTGCCGTCATGAACCAACCATAAGACCTTGATTTTGCATCGCATTAGCTTGCCGCAGATGTGAGGCGCAAAGGGCGTAGCTGTATAAGCATACTGCAACCATTTGCAGCGCAGCGACTGCGGGAAGGTTGTCCAAATATGACCATAACGATGATGCTCGTGGAAAATTTAAGGTAAGAAATTTGTTGAGTCTCAGAGGCCGACATGCTTGAGATAGAACTGCGATAAGTTGGCTTATGAATGCGGCGCTTGTGTTCACGGCAGTGATTTCCGGCTTTTGCTTTGCGGTGATGGGGATTGCCGTAGCCGGAGCGGATTATCATGACATCTGTCTCGCCATAGTGTATGCGGTTACTCTCGTATGCCTCGCCGTGAACCAAGTACTGACGCTACGGCAATGGAGCGCATGGCCCTTGACCCCGTAGTTGCCGGATCCATCGCCGCCTGCGGCTCCATATGCACACAGAAGAAAATAACCATAGATTTTGCGATCGGCGTGAGCACCACAGTAGCTTTGTTGCTAGACGCTTGCAGTATGCGTATAGAGATCTGTATCTAGTGCCTTGCATCGGCGGTGTCAGACAGACTCTTATCGAGGTCGCTCTGCTGCGGCCAAATCTTTGCGAACACCGACGACGCTCATGGCAGTCGAAAAAACTGAGACCAACAGCGACCTGAGCACCGTCTCATGCCGCTGTACGGTGAGAAGGAGGCAGCATATGCGCTCGCTCTATTTCGTGGCATTCGTGCTGATGGCGCACATTTGTTTTGCACGCGAGGTCAGGGTCATCATGGACTTCGAGA
>DYKH01000369.1 GCA_020722685.1 Caldithrix sp.
AAAGCAAATTTGATCAACGAACAACCCTCAACGCATAACTCCAATTGAGATTGTTCTCCAACGAAATCCCGATGAAGGACAGATCGTTGCGGACACAAAACTCATTGACTGCCTCGAGAACACCAAACCGTTTCCCATTCTTCCCCCAACGACAATAATCGTGACCGGAAATGATGCCTCCATTCCCGACTTTCAAGAGCGCAATGTCGAGGTCGCCTCGCACAGATTGATAATCATGCGCGGCGTCAATATAAATCCAATCCAACGAATCATCTTCGAGTTCTGTCAGCCTTTCATGCGAATATCCCCTCCTGATCTCGACTTTGCCGGTTTTGATTTCCTCGTTAAATCTCCCTGCCACCTTTTTGTAGCCTTCCTCGCCATAATTTGAATGCCCATCCATCGCCCAGGCATCTATCAAATAAAATAGCCGGGGATTTGCTGTTTCCAGAATATCGGCGCTGAAATCTCCCATCGCTACACCGACTTCAGCCACCACAGCGTTCTTTGGAAAACTGGCTATCAGCGAGCGGCGGTCGGGGAATACCCGGCAATGCTCCAGGTGTTTCGAGGAAAGGGGGACGCTCAGGCCAAGCATCTTTTGATCCAAAACTTTGTTCCTTTGCCTGGCTGTAATCTCATTGTATATTCTTCGGACGGCTTGTCTCATTTGCATCCTTCACGCTTTCAAAGCCGGAGCAAATCGTACATTCGCTTCGCTATTTGACCGGCTTCATAATTCTCCGAGATAAACTTGCGCCCAGCCTTGCCCATGCTGTCACGCAGTTGCTTATCGCTTAGCACTTGAATCATGCGTTCGGCCATTCCGTTCACGTCCCTCTCATCCACCAAGAAGCCGGTTACACCTTCCTGGACAGTTTCAACAAAACCATTATGCCGGGTGGCAATTACAGGCACTTCGCTGGCCATGGCTTCGAGCAGGGACACGCCCAGGCTTTCCGTGTCGCCATTCGGAGCAGTCACGGAATGTTGAACGAACAAACTGGCTTCCGCCATTTTTTGTTTTACAAACTGGTGATCCCTGACGCCATGCAGGATTACATTCTTTTGCAAACCCCTTGCCTCGACCATTTCTTCACATACCTGTAATAAAGGACCGCCGCCGATCATTTCCAGGCGAGCAGCGGGATGTTTTTCAAGCACACGTTCGAAAGCCTGAATGGTGAGATGAGGCGCTTTCTTGTCCACAAAACGGCCTACGGCAATTACGAGATCGGGGTCTTTTCCAACGCTTGGCTCAAATTGTTCCAGTTCAATTCCATAAGGAATTATGTGGATTTTTTCCTTGTCAAAACCAAGATCGGCCAACACTTGCGAGAAATGTTTGGATGCACAGACCAAAGCATCTGCGTATTTGTTCAGATTCTTATAGGCATGCCTGATGACCCAACGTCTGGGCATCACAGTGCCATCATAGCCGTGAAAATAAACTGTCAGGCGAATACCTAACCTGCGGCAAATGGGAACCAGCGCACAACCTGTCGGGCCAAATTCTGCCAGGATGGATTTCACGTTGTTTTTTCGTAAGAATTTTTCAACATCTTCCGCCGCCCGACCGGAAATCACCCCAGGATAAGCGTAGAAAATCATGTTGACGCCACTTTGAAAAAGCCGGCCGAGGCGGTTCGTATTTCGAGGCTCAGGCACTTTCAAAGTCGGGCAATTCTTCAATGACTCGGCCCCGCCCTGAAAGTAAAGCACCACCGTGTTTCCAGGCGCAATCCTGTTGATGTGCTGTCGAATGAACGTTTCGGCAGGCGAGTCGGGGTTGGGGGTTGCAATACAGAGCATTGACACGAATTTCCTTGACTTCATTGAGCAAATTCTTCCAACCGCCGGTAAACCTGCTCGCACTGACGAAGGGTATCAGCAGAAATTTCAGGTTCCACAGGGCGGGCAATGCGGGAAGTCTGCGCATCGGCTTTGAAATCCCGCCATAGCCCATTCATCCCTGCCCGATCCATGATTCTTTTTACGCTGGTCTCAGGATCGGATACCAATTGGCTGTAGCTAATAAATAAACAGCGTTCATCGCTCGCCAGCGAAAGGTCAAAAGGGATTTGATTGCGAAGGAGCCAATAGCGGGCATAAGCCTCGGCCACAGGATCAACGGCAGAGGTTTCCCGAACTTGGGATTGGATCGATCTGGCTTTTTCTTCCAACCGCCATTTCCCATTTCCATCGCTTTCATTTTGTTTGCTGATCTCAAAGAAACGATCCTTCCACTTTGTCAGCATTGAGTCGACCACATGCGGGCAATCGCGAAACAGCCAGACGCCCACGCTGTTGGGAAAAAGATCCAGCAATTCGATGGCTCGATCCGCCTCGAACAAGGGGCGAATGACTGCATATTTGGCATTTTGCGCTTCGACTATGCTATGAACCTTATCCAAATCAGATAATACCGTTTTATCCGGACTAATCGTTAGTTGGCTGAATTCCCCAAAAACAACAGAGTCCAGATCTTGACGGAATATATTTTCGAGAAAGGTGGTCCCTGAACGCTGGCAACCAAAAATCCAAATTACCACCTTAGGGTGTCCTAAGTTCATGAATTGGGAGCGATATCGTTTCCTTTGCGCCCGTTGGTTAACAAGGAATGTTTTGTAGCGGGACTGCAAAGAGTTGTTCACTCTCAAAAATAAAAGTTTCACATTGGTCATTTGGACTCAAGTTCCTGCTAAAATGCGCTTCAATTCTCCAAAAGCAAGGTAGATTGACCCACCAATCCGTCCGCCTTGCCAGGCAAGTTTTCGGAGTTTTCCTTTTGTATCGAGGTCAACATTGAGGCTGGCGGCAATTTCGCCGCAGCGCTTGCCAAGATCAGGCCAGCCACTGGCATTGGAGCGAAAACCGAGGGCGTAGATCCGCGAGGCAAATTCTTGTTTTGCAGAATAACTGACATCCGCGCGATCACGAACCGCCTTTGCCAGATTTCCTTCACAAAGGATACGAAAGGTACGCCCTTCATAACTGCGCAAGCGATCACTTACCCGCTTGCTCCCTCCGCGGCGGGCACTGGCAAGGATGTCGCGGATTGCAATGGGCTTATCCGCAAGAACTACCGCACGTTCTACATATTCACGATCTTCAAAGCACGTCATTTCCGCATTCCATGGGCCAACCTTCTCCACCAAAGACCGCCGGAAGGCAGAGCGCAAAGTGTTGGGCCAGAGATGCCCCCGCAGGGCAAGTTCCAACTGGCTCTCATCAGGTCTGCCAAAATGACGCTCGATGACTTTCCCCGTTTCGGCGTCGAAACCGTCGAAACCGGTTTGAATGAAATCCGCATCGGTTTCTTGAAAGGTCTTGACCAAGATTTCCAACCGTTTGGGATGCAGGCGGTCATCAGAATCAAGATATTGAACGTAATCTCCCGAAATTTCCTGAATGCC
>DYKH01000091.1:0-10952 GCA_020722685.1 Caldithrix sp.
ACCATGCAAGCACTGGAAAAGCTGTTGGGCGATGTCAGCAATGTGGTTTGGGGAATTCCGATGTTGGTTTTGTTATTCGGCACCCATGTCTTTCTGACCTTCAAGCTGCGCTTCATTCAGCGATTCATTGGCAAAGCCATTAAATTGTCCTTGCAGCGTCGCACTGAGGGGGAAGGCGACGTAAGCCATTTCGGAGCCTTGACGACAGCTCTGGCAGCCACCATCGGCACGGGCAATATTGTCGGCGTGGCCACGGCCGTGGCTGCCGGAGGTCCCGGCGCGGTGTTGTGGATCTGGCTAACCGGCGTATTCGGCATTGCGACAAAATACTCCGAAGCTGTCCTGTCGGTAAAATACCGCATCACTACCAAAAGCGGCCAAATGGCCGGCGGCCCAATGTACGTGCTTGAAAGAGGAATGAAGCAAAAATGGCTGGGGATGGTGTTTGCCGCCTTCACCGCCGTGACGGCTTTTGGCATCGGCAATATGGTGCAGGCCAATTCCATCTCCACTATGGTCAATGAGACGTTCAAAATCTCCCCATGGATCACCGGCGCAGCTATGACGCTTCTCACTGCCATCGTCATTCTCGGCGGCATCAAATCCATTGCCCGCGTTTGTGAAAGATTGGTACCCCTTATGGCGGTATTTTATTTCATTGGCTGTGTCGTTCTCCTGATCTTGGGAGCGAGCGCCATACCCGGAACCATCAAGCTGATTTTCTCCAGCGCCTTCACTGGACATGCAGCCATTGGCGGCTTTTTGGGGGCCGGCGTGCGCGAGGCCATTCGTTACGGCATTGCCCGCGGACTTTTTTCCAACGAGTCGGGATTGGGAAGCGCCCCGATTGTTGCCGCGGCTGCACAAACAAAAAATCCCGTTCGCCAAGCACTGGTATCTTCCACGGGGACGTTTTGGGATACCGTGGTTGTCTGCGCCATGACGGGTTTGGTTGTCGTCAATTCAGGGGAATGGATCAACGGCCTGAATGGCGCCTCCTTGACCAAAGCAGCATTCTCCGATATTCCGGTAGTCGGGCCGATAGTTCTGACGGTCGGCTTACTCACCTTTGTCTTCTCCACCATTCTCGGCTGGTCCTACTATGGCGAAAAGGCGGCGGAATATCTTCTCGGCAGCAAAGTCATTTTGCCCTATCGAGTCGCCTGGGTCATCGTGGTCATGATTGGCTCCGTCGCCACCATGCCCGTTGTCTGGACCTTCGCCGACATTGCCAACGGCTTGATGGCGATTCCCAATCTGATTTCGCTGTTGTTTCTCAGTGGCGTAATTGTTGCGGAGACGAGAGAGTTTTTGTGGAGTGATAAGCTGGATGAATTTGCCAATTTGACGAAAACTTATACTTGATATTGGAACTTATTTTTGTAATATTAGAGCAGGTTAATTGAATCGTAAGAAAGATAAAAGGAGAGCTAATAAATGTCAGAGGTCTCGGTAACCATCAAGCTGCCCTTTCAACAGCTATTAAAAGCAATTGAAGGACTAACAGAGCAAGAGCGGTTAATACTGCGCAAAAAGCTTGAAGAAAAAAGCCCAGCTTCATGGCAGGCCCGTTTTGAGCGAGCACTTGATGCTTTGGGTAATAAGAACAAAGATGTTCCAATAGAACAGGTACAAACCGATGTTGAAACCGCCATTCTGGAAGTAAGAGGAATACGTGAGCGACAGAATTAGTGCTGTCATCGATACGAACATTTTTGTCAGCGGAGTGATTTCGCCTAATGGATCACCTCGAAAAGTCTTACTTGCCGCCAAAGATCAGAAATTTGAACTGATAACTTCTGCGACAATAAATGAGGAAATTCTTGAGGTATTACATCGTCCCCATATTTATCAAAAGTATCATTTGACAGAGCAGATCGTTGATGATATTTGTGCCATGTTGTATGAAGGCTCAGTAATTGTCGAGGGTCTCTATTCCCTAAAGTATTCGTCACCCGATCCAAAAGACGACAAGTTTCTGGCTACAGCCATAGAGGGCAAAGCGGATTATGTCGTCTCAGGAGATGCTCATCTGGTAAGTCTGGGTCGTTATCACGAGATTGAAATTGTAACCGCTTCCCGCTTCTTGGCAAAATTAAAGCTTGATTCGGCCTAATTGCCGGATTTTGAATTGTGGTAGATTGACTACTCCTTGACCTCTGTACCACAACCTTCATCCCATTCGCGGAGATCCATGCACAACGGTGCTGATGGAAAGCTCAAAATGCTTCGCTGGGACTGCCGGCGATACGCGATCAACCGGCGCTCCCCCCTATCCTTTGCCTAATCCATTCCTTCTTCAATTTCCTGAACACCAAATCCGTCATCTGGAAATTCTTTTGCCCCGACATTCTCGGCCATTGATAATAAGTCAAAAGTGCATCTCCGTCTTCCCAGGTAATGCTCGTATAGGAGTAGCAGAACGAGGTATCCGGCTCGATCAAGCCCGCTGGCTGCCAGGAGTTTCCCTCATCAGAGGAAAAAGCAATTGCCAGCGGCGTTCTTCCGCTCCAGCCGACATGGGCAACTGGATTGTGAAGGATGATGAGTTGCCCGGAGTCCGGAATTCTCGACATGGTCGAGGGCGCGGCCGGGGAAGGAACAGAGGATGCACGTGGCCGGCTCCATGACTGTCCTCCATCTTCTGAGGTAGCAAAGTAGACGCTGCCCAATTCGGTTCTAATATTCATCAGGATGGTCCCATCTTTCCTCTCGATCAATCCCGGCTCCATCATGGCAAAGCCCGGCATGGCCACCAGATTGCTGCTTCGCGCCCAGGTGGCGCCTTCATCGTCCGAAAAATAGACTCCCGCGCACTGCAAATCATAATGGGTCTTGATATCGTCTGTGAAGGCAAATGGCACCAACAGCCTGTTCTTGGAAGTTCGGATCACCCGGGCATTGTTCACCACGTGGTAACCTTGCTCACCATTGATCTGCACAGGAGTCTGCCAGCGAGTTGCCAAGGGATCCTCCGCCCGCGTCATCATAATGTCGATAATTCGGTGAGGCCGCTTTGGATCGCGGCGCAAGAAAAATAGCATCGGCTTTTTGTCCGGCGAAATGGGAAGCGATGCGGACATGACGTTCCAGCCTTCGATGCGGTAGACCAACTTTGTTTTCGACCAGGTTTTGCCCCCGTCTACAGAACGACGCTCGACCAACTGCGCCTCGCCCATGTCGCCCCAACTGCCCACAAAGCGGGTGTACACTAACAGGTAGCTGCCATCGGACAGCACCGCCATGTCACCCTCGCTGTGGCGGGGATATTCGGCCGTGGCTTTGCCGACGATTGTCTTATTTCGGCTATTGGAATGATCGCAACCGACGATTGATAAGATGATGAGAAGAAAGCATAGGTTTATCCATCTCGCAGCAAGACAAAGTGTCCTAATCATGGCGTAGGCTCCCATCGACTTTTTCATCAGCCTTGTGGTGCATGACAAGGCTGGAAATACTCAAGAAAAAAAGTCCACTGAAAAAGCATCCTTCAGGAAGCTTCCACATCTTTGCCTGATGGCTCACCACCAGGATTTTGAGTTCAAGATGTCGAGCCTTTCTCATCCCTGCAAAACAACCTCGCAAGTGACAATCTTCTTGGGTGCAAAATGCAGAGCGAGCGTCTTTCCTGAAACCGGCAACGTTTCCCGCCGCTCTTCGTTCATATTTGTCAGCCACGCTTCTTGGATTGAATGATAAAACTCGATCTCAGCTTGGATGTCTTTTTCAGTCGGATTGAACAAACGCAGAACAATGGAATCCCGGTACTCGCACTTTTTCAGCGCACTCAGGACGATCTCCTTGGCAGTAACTTCGATCAGGCTTGCCGACTTGGGCATCTTTCCATTTCCTTTGCCGGCCTGGGCGGCTTCCAATGGCAGGGTGAATTTCTCCGCTTCACGATACACGTCCCCCTTTTCCCAATCGCCGGCATGCGGCAGGAGGGCGTAGCGCCATTCATGCGGCCCGATGGACTGCGACATCTTCATCCACGGATACACATCCATCTGATCGATGACCGGCGATTGCTGCGCGGTGAAAGCCCGCAGCAGAGTAATGCACAGAGTTCGCTCTTGATTATCCACCGCCTCGAACTCGCGCATGCCGTCGTTCAAAATGGCCAGACCGTACTGCCCGTCGCTGATGTCCACAAAGCGGTGCATGGGATATTGGGGATTGGGCTTGCCATAATAGAGGCTGTCCGGGGTCCGGTCAATGGGCCGCTCGATGACATCAAAAGCGGCTTCTGCCGCCGAGACTTTGGCCGCCAGTCGGGTCGGAAAGCAGGCGCGCAAACGATGCTGCTCGATCTGATTATCCAGCTTGGTGATGACTTCCAGCCAGCGCTGGCCCTTGCGCAAGGTCAAGGTAGAGACGATGGTCAGCTCCTTGTACTCTTTGCTGCGCCGATAATCACCTTCTTTCCCTTCCAATCCAGTGGGAACGGTCATAAAGTGAGTAACGCGAAAGCGCGTAAGCAGGTTACTGGCTTGGATAAATTCGACAAACGCGGGCTTTCTCAATGTAGAGAATATTTCATTCTGCTCCGGTTCCATGTGCACCCAGGGCGTGCCGCTCTCGCCGCTGTCCTCGAAATAGTGCTGATTGAGGAACTCCCGTCCGGTGTTTTTGTCTAAAATATCCAAGGTGCCGTCCAAATTGACTTTGACGCGCAGGAGTTCATTCTCCAAGACAGGTCCTCTCTTTTCCTCGCTTCCCCTCACTACGGGTAGCTTGCCGAGGTCAGAGCTCTCTTTTTTGACCGCATAGGTTTTGTAGCCGAAAGCCGGGATGTTTTCCAGCTCAGCCTCCAAGCAAATTCTCGTCGAGCGCAACTGCAGTGAGATATCCTGTAAATTGCGTACCAGCGTACCGACCTCCTCCCGACTGTTCTCCGCATGCGGAACCACGCGCCCGTCCAGATCGCGGATGGAGAATCCCTGATACCCGCACTTGTCCGGCAAATCCAGAAGCAGCGTTACCACTTCGCTGCGGGGATACGGGCACGGATTGAACACAGTGATGACGGATTCGTGCACGTCGATGTCGCGGGTGTCGATGGCCTTTTGCACCGCCGACATGCCGCGACGCATGACGCCTTGGGCAATGATGGAAGCCTGATCGAAGCGGTACATCATGTCCTTTTCCATTTGATCGATGCCGGCGCCGCAAATGGTGTCGTGCGGATGATTCTGCAACAGGTATTTCCAGGCCAGATCGATGGCCGATTTCATATACTCGCCGCCCAGGAGCCAGCCGAGTGTGGAGAAGGGCTCCGCCCAACGTTGAATGGCGGTTTCGGTCAAGGCGTTCTTACGCTTGATGCGAGTACGGCTGGAAATGACGTCGCCGAACAAATGTGTCCACTTGCCGGTCGCTCCCGGATTGCGGCTCTCGCCCTTTATGACAAACGGATCTTTCAGCTCTTGCATCATCTCGCGCATAAAATTCTCCAGCGAGTCAGGTGTGATTTCATGGCCCATGCTTTCCAAAATCGGCCGACTGGCCTCGACGAGGTGCCGTTCTTCCGGATCCGGCGAAGAGGTGTCAAAACCTTGCATGCAGGCGATGTGGCTGGTGGAGAAATGCTGGCTCTCGTCCTTGACCAGCTTGGCAAGTTGTTTGGGAAGCACGTTTTCGTTCCATTGTTTGTCCTTGGGATCCAAAATATAGTAATGCGCATCGGGATGATGCTCGTTGCACAAGCGGAACGGCAGTGCGGCGCGATCCCAATCGTACCACCATTCATCCCGGCTCATGCCGTAGCGCACCATGCGGTAAACGTAGAAGTAATAGCTAAAGCGGGACAGGGCGCCAAAGCGGCAGCCGGTCACCCGCGAGCCGTCCGGCCCTTCCATGACAAACTCGGATTTGGGCGTGTTGATGCCGCGATAGAAAATAATGGTATCAATGTCAAAACCGCGGTAGATTTGCGGCATCTGCGAAGTCTGCCCATACGAGAAAGGAGTGTAGCCGATCTTGCTCACTTTGCCCCAGCCGTTCGCCAGGCGATGTCCCACCACCAGATTTCGCACCAACGACTCACCGTTGACGATATATTCTTCCGGCAACGTGTACCAGGGGCCGACAATAAGCCTGCCGGATTGCACGTGCTTTTTAACGTCCTCTTCCCGCTCCGGTCGCAACTGCAAGTAGTCCTCGACTGCTATCGTCTGGGAATCTAAAAGAAAAGAATGGAAATCCGCATCGCGGTCTAACAGCGCCAAAAGATCATCCATGAATTCCAGCAACAAAAGTCGCGTCTCTTGGAAAGGATAGACCCATTCCCGATCCCAATGGGTATTGGAGATGACATGAATTTTGTATTTCTTGTCTGTTGTTTGCGGATTCGATTGCCTCACTGCTACCTCCTATTAACCCAGAGAAAAGTCCAAAGTGAATTGGCTTGGTCCAAGCGGATTTTTTGGCACGAAATATAGCACATCGAATCGCTTTTCGCAATTCAATTTATTCGGACTTGATGCATCAAAGCCGTGGGAACTCTGAGTCGTTGGGCAGGAATCGAAGCGGAGAAGCAAAGAATGCAAAACAGACTGAAATATTCGAATTATTTTGCCAGTTATAGCAGGCAGCTTTTGAGAAGAGCCTAACGACATTGGGTGCGTCGAAAAGTTTGAAGGGTCTTGTTTTCCTTTTCAATCGTCAATGAAACCTCATCAAAAACCGACCGCTGTGACAGGCGGGGAGGCATTCATCGTGAGAAAAGCTCTGTTACTATTATCTATCCTACTTCTGTTCCTGGGCTGGAGTCATGCCGCCGAAATCCAGGTGGACAAAACTCAGAAGAACCTGGTAAAATTCATCTCGGATGCACCCATCGAGGACTTTGACGGGACGACCGACAAAATCGATGGCTATGCCGTCTGGGAAGGGAATGATCCACTGCAAAAAAGCGAAATCTATTTTGAAGTGGATCTCGCTTCCATCGATACCGGCATCGGCCTGCGCAACCGCCACATGCGTGAGCGTTATTTGGAGACAGACAAATATCCCCGCGCCGAGTACACGGGCAAGCTGACCAAGGCGGAGAAGCAGTCCGAGACCGTTTACAAGGTAAGGACGGAGGGGAAAATGTCCATCCATGGCGTCGATAACCCCTTCACCGCCGATGGTACAGTGACGGTGGACGGGCAGCTTTTTCGCGTACAGGTAAGGTTTCCCATCAAACTATCCGACTACAGAATCAGCATCCCAAAAATCATGTTCTACAAGATTGATGAGACAATGGATCTGCAACTGGACTTTTATCTCAGAAAAATAAAGGAACAATAAGGAGACTCCATGAGAAAGACGTTATGGATTGGCATGATCTGGCTGTTGGGCGCGACCGCTGTTTTGGCGCAAGGGTCGCGGTCCAGTTGGAAGCGAAGCAGCCCGACTTCTTTGGATTTGCAACTCTTTCATTCGACTCAGGTCGCCAATCTCAATACGGCGGAAACCCTGCAGCAAAGTGACATTTTGTTTGAAATTTCCCATCGTTTTTTTCCTCCAGTGAGCGAAGGCGGAGACGCCTTCTTCGGCCTTGACGGCCCAGTCAACATGCGCTTGGGGCTGGGCTACGCCGTCAGCAATCGCTTGTTGGTCACACTGGCCCGTGCGAACGTCAACGACAATGTGGATTTGTGGGTCAAATACAAAGCTTTGCAAATCCGCAGCAGCTCACTGCCGATGCTCATTGCCCTGCAGGCCGGCGGCGCGTGGAATACACAAAAGTACTTTGGTCGCGATCGCGGAGATTCCAGAAACTTCCAGTACTACGGTCAGGTCATCGCCAATACTCTGATCGCGAAAAAGCTGGGGATCGGCATTACACCCACCTATTTGCAGAACACACAGATCTTCAGCGCCGAGACAGAGCATTCCGTCACAATTGGCGCCTATGCTCAGTACTTCATTTCCTTTGGCTGGGCGGTATTTGCCGAATGGAATCCCACCATTTCTGGCGCTCGTTATGAATACAACTCGTTCACCGCCGGACTGGAGTTGGAGACCGGAGGACATTTTTTCAAAATCATCTTGACGAATAATTCCTATATCAATCCGACCCAGTTTCAGGCCGGCGCCGACGTGCCCTTTGACAGCGACAACTGGCGGCTCGGCTTTAATATCACCCGCCTGCTCAAGCTGAAAACCGGGCAATAAAGCGAATCCAAGACCTGTGAGGTTATGTGAACCTCACAGGTCTCATGCCTACTTAGCCGGCGATTTCAGTCGCAAGCTTGCCTCAGCACGCCGTGTGGCATTCCCCATTATCCCCGTTATCAAAAATCCGTCTTGACTTTTCGTCTAAAATTGTTTATGATTTGTGCGCAATCCTACCGAGACTCCTAACCAATAGAAAGAGGAAATCGTGATGGAAAAAACTCAAATCTATAAATGCGCCGTGTGCGGCAACATCATCGAAGTGCTGCATGTGGGCGGCGGTACGCTCACCTGCTGTGACCAACCGATGAATCTGCAATTAGAGAATACCGTGGACGCATCGAAGGAAAAACACGTTCCGCAAATCAGCAAGAAAAACGCTTCCATCGAAGTCGCTGTCGGCAGCATATTGCACCCTATGGAAGACAAGCATTTTATCCAGTGGATCGAGATCATCACGCCCACAAAAGTTCTACGCAAGATTTTGAAACCGGGAGAGCAACCCAAGACTTTTTTCCAGACAGACGAACAAGTGCTCAAAGTGCGAGAATACTGCAATCTTCACGGATTGTGGGCGGCCAAATAAACAAGCGGTTTCCGGCAGAAATTTGTACGGTTACCGTAAAAGAACTCATAATCAACTGCACCTGCTTTATCAACGAAAGCTACGGAGGTACTATGAGACACTTTTTGTTTATCGCATTGGTGATGCTTTGCGCTGTGGCTCACCTGTGGTCGCAAGAACTACCTTCCGGCGATGCCGCCAAGGGTAGCAAAAAGTACGATCAATACGAAAAGCCGACCGTTTGCAAAAGCTGCCACCCGGACATTTATCAGCAGTGGACGCAGGCCATGATGTCGCAGGCCTATACCCATCACTGGGATGAGATCGAGTATTTCGACCTCGCCGAAGCGCATGCGGAAAAAGTGCCCGCTATCCGCGGCGCCATCGACGGCTGCAACGGCTGTCACGCACCTTTGGCTTTCTTGGCCGGCGAGGTCCCGCCGCCGCGACCGGATCAGAATTCCCGCGCGAACGAAAGCGTGAGCTGTGAGGTCTGCCACACGATCAAAGGCTATGCCGGAGATCCGCCCAACGACTATAATTATGTTTCCGCGCCGGGACGAACCAAGTACGGCGCCAAGCCGGGGTTAAGTTCGCCGCACCACGATACCGAGTATCTGGACCTTTTCACGCAAACCGAGCTTTGCGGCACCTGCCACAATGAAAGAAATCCATTCGGCATCTGGGTCAAATCAACGCAGATGGAGTGGAAGGAAGGTCCCTACGCGAAGGAAGGCGTTCCCTGCATGCAATGTCACATGCCCAAAGCTTTAGGGGAAAACGCCACCATGGCCAAAGAGGATATGGTAGCCCAGCATTTATTTCATGGCGCCCATGATCCGGGTAAACTTGCCGGGGCCATCGAGCTGCGCATGCACCCGGAAGAACGGGAAGTCAAGCGAGGTGAGACGGCGGTTCTCAAAGTACAGCTTTTCAGCGCCAAGCCCGGCCACAAGTTTCCCACCGGCTCAGTGGAAGATCGCATCGTCTGGCTGCACGTCACTGCGGTGGATGCTGCCGGCAAGGAGTACCATTTGCCGGTGGACAAGAGGGGCTTTGCCGGCGAAGAATATACCATTGCTTCCGACGCTTTGGCTTATCAGGATATGGGCATTCCCAAAGGTATTCCCAACTTTGCCGGTGTGCAGCGGGACGGCGTCCCCGTCGGTGACCGTATCTTCCGTCAACCCTTCTTCGATCCCGACGGTAAGATGACCATCATGCAATGGAACACCAAATCCTTGGGTGTAGACTACCGGATCGGCCCGCGGGAAACGAAAATCGAGTCCTTTACCTGGCAGCTTCCCGATGATGTTCAGCCCGGCAAAGTCACTTTCAAGGCGCAGTTGAATTACCAGCGGTTAGTAAAGCCGGTAGCGGATTTTCTCGGCGTTCCGGCCGAAGAGAGTGAAATCGTCCCCGTTAATTTCGCAACAACTTGGATCGAAGTATACGAATAACGCTAAAGGAAGGACGTGATCATGTATAAGCGCAAATTCGGTTTGTCAATTTGGTGCGTTGTCCTCATCCATATACTGTTTGTCGTTCCTGAAGCCGATGCCATTCCCGCCTTTGCCCGGCGCTATAACCTCTCCTGCAGTACCTGTCACGCTCCCATTCCCAAGCTCAAGCCGTATGGCGACGAGTTCGCCGGCAACGGCTTTATCATACCGGAAAACGAAAAAGAGCGGGACTATGTCACCGCCGGCGATGATTTGCTCTGGCTGAACAAAACCATACCCGTGGCCGTTCGGTTCGATGCTTTTGGCATCTACGAATCCGAGCAATTCGTCAAGAAAGACTTGCAGACGCCCTTTGGCCTCAAGCTACTTTCGGGTGGCGCACTTTCGAAAAAGATCGGTTACTATTTCTACTTCTTCATGTCCGAGGCCGGCTCCATCGTCGGCATTGAGGATGCCTATATCCATTTCGATAATGTCTTCAACATTCCACTGGACATCATGGTCGGGCAGTTCCAAGTCTGCGATCCGCTGATGAAGCGCGAGCTACGCCTCTCCTTTGAAGATTATGCCATCTTTAAACACCGTGTGGGTATGTCGCGAGCCAACCTTGCCTATGATCGTGGCTTGATGCTCACCTACAGTCTGGAAAAGACCCAGACCGATTTCGTGGCCACCATCACCAATGGTAATGGTATTGAGCCGGCTGATGAAAGCTATGAAAAGTTCGACAATGACGATAACAAGAACTTTGGCCTGCGGGT
>DYKH01000091.1:11052-21902 GCA_020722685.1 Caldithrix sp.
ATGAAAGCTATGAAAAGTTCGACAATGACGATAACAAGAACTTTGGCCTGCGGGTCAGACAAAGCATCGGCAAGTATCTAAGCCTGGGTGGCTTTTACTATCGAGGTAAAGAGAGTTCGCGTCGGAGTTACGTCGATCTTCCGTCTTATCGTGAAGTTAAAGTCACCAACGAAATTACCTATGCCGGCCCGGACGTGAATCTTTCTGCCGGCCCCATCGAGATCACAGCCCAGTATTTGGAGCGAACCGACACCAATCCGTATTTCTGGATCGGAAAATGGGCCGCCGAGAAGCGGACGACCGGAACCGTTGTAGAAATGATCGTCGCCCCGCATCAGGATCGCTCGCGCTGGTATTTCGTCGGGCTGTACAATGACATCTTTTCCCATTCCATGGAGTATCAATCGCTCACAGTAAATGCCACTTACTTGCTGAAACGCAACCTTCGCCTCAGTGCGGAGGTGACGCGCTTCCTCAAGGCAGAAGAAAACCGCTTTGTGCTGGGCATGACGACGGCTTTTTGAGCGTTAGAGCGATGTGCTCCCAATAGCGGTCGATTCTTGCTCTGACAGCCCCGACGGATTCACGTTTGATTTGTCGGTGAGCTAAAAGCCGTAAAGGGAGAAATCATTTGGGCATATTCGCCTAAGAAGGATCAATGAGACTCAGATTCCCAATCGTCCTGTGTTTGACTCTGCTAATGGCATCATTCGCTCACGCCCAGCTTTTGCGCGGCTATGGCGTGAAGGCAGGCGCAGTTGCAGCCAACCAAACCTGAGGCTATGCTTCCGGCATCGACATCGACCCCGAAACTCGTTGGGGCTACGATTTCGGCCTGTTTATCGAGGCGATCAACATCCCGTTCATCAGCTTGCTGATTGAAATGCACTATGTGCAAAAAGGCTTCAGTATGCGCACCATGATCACCACGGCTGCTGATCCAACAGGTATCGGAACAATGACCACCAAGCCTCGTCTCGACTATCTCTCGATCCCACTGATGGCCAAGGTTCGATTCGGAATGGGCGGTATGACGCCCTTTATCGCTGCCGGGCCGAGGTACGACCTCTTTGTGAACAGAGAATCAGAAGGTGTGGGAGCTGTTTACGACAAGCTCAAAAACACCGACAGCGGCATCACCGTCGCAGCAGGTATGGAGCTGTCGGTGCCGCTTTTGCTGGGAATCACGGCTGAGGCCCGTTACAGTCCAAGCTTTGACGACATCTATCACACGGAGCTTTTGGCTGTCAAAAACAAGTCCTTTGAGTTCTTGTTGGGCGTTCGTTTTTGAAGCCAGAATCTCCTTGGAGCATTCGCATTGTCGTGAACGAAGGATTTTTGCTTGGACAGGATGAACCGGATTTCCATGATGGACTGGATGGATTGAAAAAGGAATGAGAGCGATCCTGTCGATCCGCTCTTATCCTGGGCATCCTGTCTCACGGTTTTCAACTTTAGGCGAGACATCTTTTGAGGATATTTTCGAGTCTGATGAAAGTCACCAAAGATCGCATTAAGCAGTGGATAGAGAAAATACAGCAGCAAAAGGTCCTCGTCTTGGGCGATTTGATGCTGGATCAATTCATCTGGGGCAAAGTGAATCGCATTTCGCCGGAAGCCCCCGTTCCCGTTGTCCATGTCACCCACGAATCCGCCTATCCGGGGGGAGCGGCCAACGTCGCCAGAAACCTCTCGGATTTTGGCCTCTCCGTGCACGTTGGCGGCATTTTGGGAAACGACGCCAATGGCAGCTCGCTGCTCAGATTGTTGGAAGCTGCGGGCATTTCCACCCAAGCCATTCTGCCACTGATGGGATTTCCCACCATTATCAAGACCCGAATCATCGCCCGGCACCAGCAGGTCGTGAGAGTGGATCGAGAAGAGAGACATCAGTTGACCGAGCACGATTTGAGGCAATTGCTGCCTCGCCTATTGAATGTGCTGCCGCAGGTGAACGCCGTCATTTTGGAGGATTACGGCAAGGGATTTATCACTCAAGATCTGGTTAGCAAAATCGTAGGCTTGGCAAAGCGCAATGGAACGATCGTGGCCGTGGATCCGAATCCCAATAATCCATTGGATTGGAGCGGCGTGACGGTGTTGAAACCAAACCGTCAAGAAGCCTATGCGGCGGCGGGAATGCCTTTTGCCGAGGATGAGGATAGTCTGTTCGAAGCTGGCAATCGACTGTTGGATAAATGGCAAATACCCTATCTATTGGTCACCTTGGGCGAAGAGGGAATGATCTTGTTTCATCCGCCGGAAAAGCCGTACCACACGCCGACGCGCGCCCGCGAGGTTTTCGACGTCTCCGGAGCCGGCGACACGGCCATTGCTTTCTTTACCGCGGCTTTGGCGGCTGGACTGCCCGGGACCGAAGCAGCCGAAGTCGCCAACCATGCCGCCGGTGTGGTGGTCGGCAAGCTGGGAACGGCCACTTTGAAGCCGGAAGAACTCTTGAACAGTTTTTTGCACCATGTCTAAACCAGCCGTTTTCTTCGATCGCGATGCTACCCTCATTAAGGACGTACCCTATAATGGTGATCCGGCTCTGGTGAAGCTGATGCCTTACGCCGCCGAATCCCTGCGAATGTTGAAGAAGCATGGCTTTGAATTGTTCATTGTTTCCAACCAAGCGGGCGTGGCGCATGGACTCATCACCAAAGAACAGGTGGCGGCCGTGAACGCGGAGATGCTGCGGCAGCTTGAGGAGCCGTTCTTCTCAGCTATTTACTACTGCTATGATGGCCCGGACGACCCGGAACCAACGTGTCGCAAGCCTTCGCCGCAGATGGTTTTTCAGGCGAGCGATGAGCACGACCTGAATTTGGCCGCATCCTTTTTTGTGGGGGATAAGCCGGCGGACATGGAATGCGGGCGGAATGCCGGTTGCCGCACAGTTCTGGTTTTAGCCGGCGAGGATTTGCCCTATCAGCAGCCGGCAAAAGCCTTGGCGGATTATGTTGCTAATGACTTGATGGAAGCGGCGAAGTGGATTTGCCGGCAAACTATACTCGTTAAGGCTTCTTCTTTCATGTCATGCCTGTGAATACAGGCATCTCCTAACACTCTATTCACTGGGAGATTCCTGCATACGTAGGATGACAGCACCGGCAGGACACCCCGTGATTGGTCACAAGAACACCTTGCCGACATTCATAAGATTCCGAGTTTGCATCTAACTGTACGACTGTGATTTGTAACCAAAGCGGAGCAACAAAAGTCTATTTCGCTGCTTTTGCTCAATAGAGGAAAAGATGAGTTTCACACCGGATTATCGGCATTTTGCCGCTGTCATGCAGAACAAAAGACCCAAAAGACTGCCGCTCTATGAGCACCTCATCAGTACGTTGGTAATGGAACAAATTCTGGATCACCCGTTTGCAGAATTGGTCAAAGGGGACAAAGCGGAGGTGCAGGAATTCGCCCGCCAATATTGCCGTTTTTTTCGGGAAATGACCTACGACGTCATCTCCTTCGAGGTGTGCATCACGGAAATACTGCCCGACAATGGCGCCTTGCGCGGCGGCAAGCCCGGTCCCATTCAAAGTCGTGCGGACTTTCAAAGCTATCCATGGGAAGATCTGCCGGACAAGTTCTGGCGGCTTGCCGGCCCGCAATTCGATGCCATGATCGACGCCCTCCCGGCGGGAATGAAATTTGTCGGTGGGATCGGCAATGGGGTGTTTGAGATCAGCGAAGACTTGGTGGGACTGGAATATCTCCCGCTCATGCAAGTGGACGATCCCCAGCTTTATTCCGATCTTTTCCGAAAGATCGGCGACCTGATGCTGAACATTTGGACGGAATTCCTCAAAAAGTACCAGGACGCCTTTGTCGCTTGCCGCTTCGGCGACGACCTGGGTTTCAAATCCTCCCTGCTGACCAACCCAAACACATTTCGTAAGCACATCCTGCCGGAATATCGCCGCGTGGTGGATGCCATTCATGCGGCCGGGAAGCCTTTCCTGTGGCACTCTTGCGGCTGCGTCTTCGAGGTGATGGAGGACCTCATCGGCATTGGCATCAATGCCAAGCATTCCAATGAAGACGCCATTGCGCCCTTTCCGCGCTGGATCGCCGAATATGGAGATCGCATTGGCTTAGTCGGCGGCTTTGACATGAACTTTATGTACCAGAAAAACCCTGAGGAGATTTTTGCAGAAATTCGCCGGACCGGACGTGAGTATCGCAATCGCGCGCAAGGCTATGCATTGGGAACCGGCAACTCAATCCCGGATACGTTTCCTCCGGAAAACTATTTAGCGATGATCCGCGCGGCACAAGCAATACGCAAGGATGAAGGTATGGAATCAGGAGCGATCAACTACCAAACAGTAGATTGGCAAAATCCTGAATTCAAGCCGCAGGAGGCGTCTCCAGCCGTCCGCCGAGGCGGATCGGGCTTGGCATGACGCCGATCTAAAGAGAGAGAGTGAGAATCTATTGTGCCGTTGCAAAAGCAACGCTGTTTTGATAGAGTAGAAGCACTTCTCAAAGGCTACACGGCGATCAAGTGAGACTAAAACTGTTAGAATCGGTTCAATAAGCGGAGGTAATTTTATGGCAAAAGAAAATCAGTCACGCGGCAAATGCGTTTTCTGTGGGGAAGAGAAAACGGGAAGGGGCATGGCAAAGCACTTGGCTGCTTGCCAAGAAAGGCAACAAGCAAACGCCTTGGCGGAACAAAATGGCGGAGAACGAGAGAAGCTCTACCATCTGCAGATACGAGATCTCTATGATCATGACTATTGGCTGCATCTGGAAATGCAGGGCCAGGCAACATTGGGGATCTTGACGACTACTTGCGGGCCATCTGGTTGGAATGCTGCGATCACCTCAGCCAGTTTTCAGTTGGCGGTTGGCGGGGTCCCGAGATCGATATGGGCTCATGGATTGAGCGGGTGTTTGCGTCAGGAGTCGAGTTAACGCATATCTACGATTTCGGAACTTCGTCATATACGACCGTCAAGGCGGTCGGTATGCGCCAGGGCATTCCACTCACATTTCGTCCCATCTACTTGATGGCTCGGAATACTCTTCCGATGCAAACCTGCAAGGAGTGCGGACAGCCCGCTTCCTGGCTGTGTATGGAATGCCTATATAATGACGAGGAATCCGGCGCGCTGTGCGATTTGCATGCAGAAAGTCATCCCCACGAGGAATACGGCGGGCCGACACCGCTGGTCAATTCCCCCAGAATGGGTCTTTGCGGCTATACCGGTCCCGCTAATCCGCCTTATTAACCGGAATTGGCGATTGAAATCGCAGGCAAAGACATGCAGGTCACCATATTGTGGAGGCTGCTCATGAAATCGGCAAATTGTTGCCGCTTTACTTTCATGCTGGGTATTCTATTGGCTCTCTTTGGAGCGGCATCGGTTTTCGCGCAGGCCATTCAAGCGCCCACCATGTACAACGTCCGCGATTTCGGAGCGAAAGGTGACGGGACGAGCAAAGACACGCAGGCCATACAAGGGGCCATTGATCTTTGCAACAGCCGCGGCGGCGGAACCGTTTCTTTTCCTCCGGGCAACTATCTCAGCGGCAGCTTGCACCTCAAAAGCAATGTCGCGCTGTTTCTGGACCACGGGGCAACGATTACCGCCAGTAAGGATGAAGTCGACTTTGATCCCTACGAAAAACTGGATTTCAAGAACGATGCCGATCATGAAACCAGCTTTTTTCACTATGCGTTGATTTGGGGCGAAGACGTCGAGCGAATCGCCATCACCGGCACCGGAATCATCGACGGCAATCGCAGCAAGCGCGGCGGCCCAAAGCCCATTGCCTTGAAGCGATGCAAACACGTTACCATCAGGGACGTTACTATTCTCAACGCACCGAATTATGCCATCAGCATGTTGGGCGCCGACTATGTGAACATCGACGGGGTCAACATTCTCAACGGCTATTGCGACGGCATCGATCCGGACTGCTGCCACCAGGTGCGCATTTCCAATTGTCACATCGAGTGTTGGGACGACGCCATCGTCCCCAAAGCCAGCTTTTCTTTGGGAGAGCGCCGGTCAACGGAAAATCTCACCATCACCAACTGCATTTTGGCGACCAACTGTAACGCCTTCAAGCTCGGCACCGAATCCGGCGGAGATTTCAAATACATCACCGTTAGCAACTGCGTCATGTTCGACCGTCCCGGCATGAGCGCGCCGATGGCGGGTATCGCTTTAGAGTCGGTTGACGGGTCCAATATCGCCGGTATTGCCGTCTCCAACATTTCCATGAAAAACGTGCGGGCGCCCATTTTTCTCCGTCTCGGCAACCGCGGCCGCGACCTAGCGACTCCGGTGCCCGGCACGCTAAAAGACGTTGTCATTAGCAACATCGTGGCGACCGGCGCCGAGCTACCTTGCGTCTTGGCAGGCCTTCCGAATCATCCCATAGAAGCCGTGCAATTGGAAAACATCCGCATCACCTACAAGGGCGGCGGAACCTTAGAGCAAACAAAAATAAATGTGCCGGAACAAGTTGCCAAATATCCGGACGCTCGCATGTTCGGAGAGCTGCCGGCCTATGGTTTTTATGTTCGGCACGTCAATGGACTCAAGCTGCATCATGTGAGCTTGGCGCTGCAATCGCCCGATTTGCGGCACGCTCTCGTTTGCGACGATGCTGCAAACTTGGAAGTGGAATCATTCTCGGCACCCACGAGCGAAGGAGCCGAATCTACTTTAAAATTCACCCAAGTGAAAGACGCTCTCATTCGCGGATGTAGTCCGCCGACCGGCGCAGAGGTGTTTCTCAAAGTGTTCGGTGAATCCTCATCGGGCATTGCGCTGCTTGGGAATGATTTTAGCAGGGTGAAAGAGGCTGTGGTTTTGGGAGAAGAGGTAGGTAAAAAGGCCGTAGCCGTTCAGGCTGAGAGGTAAAGAGCCAGAGAGCGTTCCGGAGGCTCGATGTTTGAAGATCTCCTAGTGGGAATTGGGAGCCGCGTTATTTAAGATGACCTTCCAGGATCAAACCTCCGGAACGCTTAGAAAACAGTCGCGCTATAGCTACCAAATTCAAAAGAGGAGAAGTATCATCAACAACCATCACAACCGACCAAGCTCCGTTAGTGTCTTCAAATCCTCTTCGAATTCTTCGACGTCATAGTGAATTGGTATTTGGCGGCTTGACAAGAGGTGCTGGAATTGCAGTTGCCCCATGTTCGCCATTTTGCTCGCTTGTCCCAAGGTCAGCTTTTCTTTCTCAAAAAGCATGATAGCGATCTCCTGCATCAATTCTGTCTCTGACATCCGTGTTGCTTGAACTAAATCTTTAGGAATCTGCAGACTTTTCATGGGTCACCTGTTTATGTTCAGTACTTCCGCCTCTCTATAGTGATCTTGGCAATATTGGCAGGAATTTTCAAGCAGTTTTTTTGAAGCATCCCAATCTAACAGCCAAGAGCCGCTAACCTCATCGGAGATGGAAACGCTCTGACCGCTGATCGCTGACCGCTTTTCAAGCTTGCTCTGCTATCCTCTGCCGCATCACCTCCGCCATGAGAATACTGGCCGAATGGCTCAGCGATAACGAGCCAATTTCAGACAGCATGGGAATTTTGATGAAACCTTCGCATTGTTCGCGCACGGCCGCGGAAAGCCCACGTTTCTCTCCGCCAATGGCCAGAATGGTCGGCTGGGTGAGATCGACCTGATACATGGTGCGCTTGGCATTGGCAATGCAGCCCCAAGTCTGCAATCCGAGCTGACGGAACTTGGGAATGATCTTGTCCACTTGATCGACTAGCACAACCGGCAATCGCTCGAAAGCGCCCGAAGAAGCGCGCGAGACTGCCGTTCCGTCGAAATCCCACAAGTGCTTTTTGAGCAGTATTGCGTCTATCCCCAACGCCTCAGCGGAGCGCACGGTGAAGCCGAGGTTTTGCGCATCGTCTACCCCTTCCAACAGAATCATTGCAACTGACCGCTGACCGCTTTTGATTTGTTCCATCAGCCGTTCGACCGGAGTAGCCGGCTTGGGCGTGCACAAGGCAAGAATACCCCCGTGCGTCTTGCCGTGCGCCATCGCTTCGATTTCCTCCGCTGAGACAAATTTGAGCGGGACGTGCTGCCGTTCCGCTTCCGCGACGATGAGCTGAATGTTCTGTTCGTGCAAGCCCTGACGAAGCATGATCAATTGAAATTTTCGCTGCCTCGCCAAGAGCGCCGCCTCGACGCAGATTCTACCTTCTAATTGTTCCAAAGCTAATCCTGAGGGTAGTCAGTTCCCCTTTCAGATTGTGCGATTACAATCACAGGCTGAATACTAGATCGTCTCAAGACGACTGAAAGTCATCATTCCTTCCATGCTCCCAAATCCTTCAACGCCTGCACCACTACCGGTTTCCATTGGGCATAGCCGGCAGCATTGCAGTGCATGCCGTCATCCGTGTAGGAGGCAGCAAGCTTGCCGCTGGCGTCGGCGACCGGCGTGAAAAAGTCCACAAAGACGTGACCATTCTTCTGACAAAAATCCTTTATCCAGACGTTCAATTCTTTCACCACCGCCACCGGATGGCTGGCGACGAAATCCTTGTCGGGCAAATAATCGTTTACCGGCGAAATCGCGCCAATCGCCAGTTTGATCTTGTGCCGTTCGGCATAGCGCGCCATTTTGATGAGATTGGATTTTGTTTCGGCGACGGACATTCGCTTGTCCGGCCAAAAGTCATTGCAGCTTCCGAAAAAGATGATAGCCGCTGACGGTTTTAGGCCGGCGACATCCTGACGGAATCTCATAGCCAAATCCCGACTGGTCTCGCCGCCAATGCCGCGATTGAGGAAAGCGATTTTGGGAAAGTCCTGGGCCAGATTCCAGATATCTACCGAGGACGAGCCGTAAAAGACCACCCTCTGCTCCCCTTCGCGCGGCGCCCCGGCTTCGTAGTTGATTTCTGCGTAGCGCGCAAGACTTTTTGCCCGTACTTCCTTTTCTTGGTCGATCAACTGCTGCACGTGCGGCTTGGCCTGTTCGATGCGCTCTGCCGGTACGCCGAAAGCCGTCAACGCCGTTTTGGCCATCAGCCAATTCCCTGCTGGCAGCATGTGCACCCCGTCGCTGGTCAGGATGCCGCGATCGGCCATACCAGGCTTTTGCAGCGGCTGTAGCACCTGGCGAAACGCCTTGTCCATGTCCACCAACAGGCATTTGTGCTTCTTGGCCAGTTCGCGTATGGCCTTGTTGTACTGCGCCAGTTTTTGGTTTTCCGGGCTGGACAAATCCTCCTTGATAACCGTCGCGGTGAACAGCGCCACTTTTGCATTGATCGCCTGAGCGCGCAAAATCATGTCGGTTACTTTTTCCTTGTACAATGGCAACGGCACCCCGCGCGGGCCATCCCCTTTGGGGTGATTGTCGTAAAAGCCATGCCAGACATCATTGACTCCAACGCTGATGGTCACCCAGTCGGGCTTGTACTGCAAAACGTCGCGCTCAAAGCGATCATTCATATCCGTGGACTTGTGCCCACCGATGCCGACGTTGGTGATGTAAACTGTCTGTTCGGGATACAGCACCTGCAACACTTTGCGCATCAAGGAAACGTACCCCTCGGGCTGTTCGCCGCCTTCGGTGATGCTGTTGCCCAAGGTGATAAGAAGCTGCCTGTCCTGGAGCAACAATTCCTGCGCTGGAGCTTGCAGGGTAAGAGTCAGTACAATGAAAAGCGAAATTACGGAAACAAGTCGTCTTGCTTTCACAATACCTCCCAATAGCTCGGATTCAATTTCCTCGGAAAGAGAATGCTTTTCTAACCCAGTAACACTCAACCAATCCAAGTGCCACCAGTGTTATGCCTTTGGCACCTTCCCTGGCTAAGGAAACGCGTCTCCACTTGTACTCTGTGCCTCTACCAGGAAAAATTCCAATGGAATGACCCCATGGACTATGTCGTAGCTCATAGAAATTTCTTTTATTGTCGAGGGATCAAACGGACATTGAGATTCCCTTCACGACACATCTTAACAACCATTTTCCACAAATGCAAGAGGCAATTTTTGAGGGCGGAAGAAATCAAAACGTAGTAGAGTCTGCTACAAGCGAAACGGGTCAAACGTGGAGCTGGTCAGTCATGGACGCGTTGAGAGGGAAAAGCTTGCAAAGCTGTATTGAAAAGACTTGGGGAAACAGGAGAGTTCATCTAACCAGAATCATGCGCCTCATGGTCGAAAGAGCATCCCCCGCCTGCATTTGATAGAAATAGGTTCCGCTCGGCTGCCCAATACCGGCAGCATCCTTGCCATCCCAAACGAGGTGATGCTCTCCCGGTTGGACAAGCTGGTCGAAAAAATCACGAATCAATCGACCCTGCAAATCAAAGATGCGCAGGGCCATCAATGACGGCTCGCGGATCGAACAGCAAATGCGGGTGGAGGAATTGAAGGGATTGGGATAATTCTGTGCGAGGAAGTACGTCCTGACCGGAGATTCACCGGTTTTGATGGAAGTGGAGGTGGGCTTGAAGCGATAGATCAGACCGTCAAAGGCGCAGATGTAGAGCTCATTATTTTTGTCCATCCCAAACGAAGCGATGGGCAGATTGGTGTCCAGCAGCAAAGTATTGGTCGGCGGCTTGGTTCCATCATAGCGCAGCGACCAAATGCGCCCGGAGACAAAATCCGCATAGATGCAGGCGCCGACCAGCTCCGGCACGTTACTGCCGCGATAGACGAATCCCCCGGTGATGGATTGCCCGAGGCTGTGGGTGTACTCCCAGATGGGCAATTCGAGGCCGGATTGATCGCAGCCACTGGCCGGCTCATAGCAGGAGCTGCCTTCCATAATGTCCCAGCCATAATTCTTGCCTTTTTCCACACTATCGATTTCCTCGATCCGATCCTGAC
>DYKH01000009.1:0-55076 GCA_020722685.1 Caldithrix sp.
GTGTTTGGGAACGAGGGAAAAGTCGCAATCCTCTCATTAGCGAGTCAAGTCTTCCCCCTGAATATTGTTCACAATAATATTCAATCTTCGCCTAGTCGCAATCCTCTCATTAGCGAGTCAAGTCTTCCCCCAGGACATTAAAAACTTAGAAAGGAGGTGAGATCGTACTATGTCGCAATCCTCTCATTAGCGAGTCAAGTCTTCCCCCTCTTGTGCTTGCAAGTGCCCAAGCTACGGCCAGTTACAAAGGCATTTTTCCTAACCTCCTTTCTACGGCAACAAAATAGCCAGTTTTTGTCATTTTGCCAAGCATTTTTTGGCGGCGAAACTGCAATTCTTGCAGTAAGTTAATGGGGGCTTGCTAACCTCGGCCATTTTTTGTGGCTTTTTCTTGCCACGCTTGGGAAAAAATCGGCTTCAGAGGATATAAAAATCCTCATCGTGGGTCACTTCGCCCTCGCCCAACAGCTCCACATTCTCGATACAAGGCCGGCACAGGCGGTAAAAGCGCACCGAATCCTCCTTGGTGCTGATGGTTTTAGCGACCAGGCCCTTGAGCTTGACATACTGTTCCGGCTCCAGATTGGCCTCAAAGACGCTGTATTGGACGCGGGTGGCATAATCCTTTAGCTTTTTGGCCAGCTTGGTGCGGCGTTTGTCGTTTACAATGTCGTAGCTGATGATCACAAACATCTCTGCCTCATCTTTGCAGGCGAAAACCTAAAGCGAAAACCTGTGAGGTTTTAGAAACCTCACAGGTTTGATCCTATTCCTCACCAGCGAAAGCCCGTGTAGGGGGCGCCGTCGCGGACGGCGTGCAACAGGGCCTCCGCCTGTTGGCGAAAAACTTTTCGAAAAGAGGGCGTTTCCAGCTTGGCCGGCTCGGACAGCCATTTCTCGTATTGGGCAAAGTATTTTTTAATGCCTTCCGCAGTCAGATATAAGCCGCCGCCGGTTTGCGGGGCAAAATCCGCGTCGGTCAAAATGCGCAAATTCAGCAGCCGCACGACCAGACGATCGACCACGGGGGCGCGGAATTCTTCCAACAAATCCAGAGCCAAGGAGGCTCGCCCATAGCGAATCCCATGATAAAAGCCGATGTAAGGATCAAAGCCGAGGCCATCCAATAGAGCATGCAGCTCGTTACCTATTAGGACGTAGCCGAAGGAGAGCAGGGCATTGACGGCATCGGGCGGCGGCCGGCGGATGCGTTGGTGAAAATCCCAAGAAGAATCGACCATACGGGCGTAGGCGGCAAAATAATCGCGCGCCACAATACCTTCCAAGCCGCGCAGGATTTCCAAATCCAGGCATTGACGAACGCTGTCGAGATGCCTTTGCATGCTCTTGTGTTCGGTGGAAAAATCCCGCTCCGGATGATTCTTGGCATAGCCCAGCATTAGAGACAAAGAGTTGCTCACTTTGGCCTCGACGATGCACTTGCTGATTTGCAGACAAAAAGCTTCATCCTGAGACAGGTTGTATTGCTTGATGCGCAGCGGCACGTTTGCCGGGTGCGGCGGCGTCAACTGGCCCTTGAGCCGGCCATGGATGGAAAACAAGGCCAACTCGATGCCCTTGTCCAGTAAAAGGGTTGCCGCTTGGGTGGTAAACTGCACGTTGCCAAAGATACAGACCGCATCTAACTTGAACTCCGGCAGGTCCAAAAGCAACTGGCCGTCTTTCTCTACCACCAGGCGCTCGCCGCGCTTGCGCAGAATGGAGTTTTGCTCGGTCAAATACAGGACGGACATGGTAAGCTTCTCCGCATTATAGTCTTTTCAGCTCCAAGTCTCATAAACTCTGACAGGGTTTGGAACCCTGTCAGAGTTTAGTTGCATGCATCTTCACCGTTTTGCCACAGTCGCTCCCACATGTCCATGAAAGTAGCGTACAGGGTGGACTCTTGCTTGGCGAACAGGCGCGGCCCGGCGCGGCGCAGCACTAAATTGGCGCCTTCGAATCCCGAGCTGCCTTTGCGCAACAAGCCCAAATAGATGCGCTGGTTATCTATGATCTGCACCCACCAATTGAGATATTCGTCATAGTAGCGTATCTTGAGCCGGCCTTCCTGATAGGCCTTGGTGGTCTTTAGCTCGGCAACGGTGGTTTTCACGTTGGCAGCCTGGGTCGCTATCTCGTCTTCTATTGCCTGAAGCTCCTTCGGTGGGATGTCGTTGGCGGAATAAGACTTGCTGTGCAGCACTTGCTCCCGCATCACCGCCGAGCGCGGCTTGAGAAAAAGAAATTCATAGGTACGTTGATCGGCTGTCCCTTGACCATTGAGCCAATGCAAGAACGGCACCTTGAAGGTTTTGCCGGTCACACCGATGTATTTGAAATTGGACTCGCAGGTATCCCAAGTCTTGCGGTTTTCCGCCAAGGTGTAGCGAGGGATGTACTTTTCGATGCCGGAGCGCAGGTGATCGGTGGTGTTCACAGTCCAATTGACCGCCAGGAACAGAAAAGCAAGTCCGAGCACGGCGCCGCCGGCCAGCGCCCAAGGGCCGATGCTCTTGCCGCTGTCGATGATACTTTTTAGAAATTGCGGTAGCGTGAGCAATGATACCACGAACATGATGATGGTGATGATTTCCGCCACCAGGGTCATATAGCTTTTATGCATGTTTTGCGCCTCCGTTCGGTTGCCAAATCCCATAGGAAGATGTAGTGAAAGTCGCTCCCGCATCGGTGATGCTGCCCGGCACCCAGCAGGCGCCAGAGTCCTCCACCCAACGGCCGGGACCGAGCCCGCCATTCTTTGCGTCTGCGTTCCAAGAACGATAGGCGAAGCGCTCCAAGTCGCCGGCCCGAATTTTTTGGCAATCTCTGCGGGCATGGGCGCGCAAAAAGCCGGTAGCAGATAAATGAAGGATCGGCTTGGAATCGCCGCCGATGAGCTTCCAACGGAATACATCATCCGTTTTGACCACGTCTTGCAGGGTAATGCGCCCGCTGCCGTAAGCGCGCTCGCCGCCAATGCTCAGCTCGCCCAGCAATTTCTCCAGATCATCTGCGGAGGTGATCCCCACGCTTGTCGATCCATTTGCCGATGTTCCGATGACTGTTCCGTCCTTTAGGAAAAGATGGCCAATGAGATAGACTCGCTGCAAGCCCGTTTCCTTTGCCGGCTTGTAGCGATCGACCAAGAACTCCATTTCGTGCAAGGACTCCTCCTCGGCAGTCTGCGTCTTGCCGCGGATGGATGTTTGGGTGAAGGAACAGAGGAAGCGGCGCTCGAATTCGGCCTCCGTGAGCGCGGCTACCACCTCTTGGCCCGGGTGAGCGAAAACCAGGCCGCGTTCCTCCGTGAATTGCGGCAGCAACGGCTCCGGATCGCCGAGGAAAAAATAGCCGGGAATCAGGTTCTCGTTGACCTCTTTGCCAATTTCATGGTAGGCTTGCGCCTCGGCATCTGAATAAACCAGCCGGGTGAGCCGAGCGGTAATCGCGCCCCACATCGCTCGCCCCGGCACATACTTGCGGGTGCGTTGAATGTAGCCGGCCTCATGAAAGCCGACGTGCAGCGGCGCTTCGAGGCGGTACGTGAGCTGATAACAGGACCAAGACATTAAGACGCCTCCTCCGCTACCGTCTCACTTTCCTTCTTTGCCTTGAGCACTTTGAAATGATACCCTGCATACGCGAAGGCAGTATCCAAAAGGTATTTAGCTAAGGTGAGGTCGGTGGGCTTTTCCGCTGCTTTGATGAGGAGTAAATCAAAGCTGCCGGGATTGGGAAGGTACTTTGCCAATAATTCCTTGCACACGTCAGTCATGCCTTGCTGCTCAGTTTCCTTGACTCTGCTTTGCAGAAAAAGCAGAAAGGCGTAAGGGCCATGCGCCTTGAGCACGCTACCGAGGTCCCTTAACAAGCCTTCTTTCAGCTTTTTCTCAACGAAATGCTTGGCGATTTTGCAGCCAACATTGTAGCAGTCGAGATCCATGACGTTCATTCTTGCCCTCCAATCTTATGTTCGCTCGTTCTTTCTCTTTTCACAATCCACAAATCTTAATACTTATCCAACGCAGTTTGTAACTGCGTTTAGCAAAGGGGCACGCCGTAGAGACGCACGGCCGTGCGTCTCTACACCAACACAGGTCCGGCAATGTGTTTCACCCTGCCAAAACCGCGCGTGCCCATACCACCGAGGCCAAGGGTGCTTAAGTAAGCCAATCCTTCGGTGGCGTGCTTCAGCACATCGTCAATGGTCATGGCAATTTTCAACTCAAGACGCCCCTGTATCGTGCCCTCTACGGCCTGTTGCGATGCTCCGTTCTCTGCGAGAATGCGAAAATGCTGCGGGTCCATGGCAGTCACCACATAGCTCAAAACAGTCCCTCGGGGCAGGGCTTCATAGGAGAACAGCGCCTTGTCCTCTGCAGCGCCGGTTTTCGGATTGATGGCCACCGAAGTCCGCACTTCCAGATTGTCGTTCACCACCTGCTCGAACATCAGGTCGCTGATGAGCAGCACGCGATTAGCCAAGATCGCGGTAAGACTTTGATCATCGGCCAATTTTTTTAGCTTGTCGTCGGCGCTTTTCAGCGCAGTTAGCTTTGCGGCAAAGTCTCCATCTGCTTTCTTGTCAAACCAGCGCCAGCCGAGATTAATGCCGCCGTTGGCAGCCAGCGATCCATCGGCAAACTGGGCGCTGTCATCCTTCGTATGGTCTATGGTGACGAACTCCGCCAATGCGGCCGGGCAGGTGATCCACACCGGCCCATTCATGGAATGCACCGGAAAGAAAAGCAAATGGGCGTCGGAAAAGGCTGCCAAGCCTTGAAAGCTGGATTTGCTTTCGCCGCGTGAAAAACCAAAGGTGGTACAAACCGGACAATCCGCTTCACCGCAGTGGGTGTCGCCATCCGGCCCACCTTTGCCGGAGCATTTGAGGTATTTGGATTCCTTTTCGTCTGTGGGTGGATGCGCGACATCACAAGCCAAGGCCGCATAAGCCCGCGCCACGCCGGATAGGCTGGTGCCGGGAATTTTCGGCAGGTTGGTGTGCGGCTCACGCACGATGGTATTGTCTACCAAGCCGATGCGGTAAGAGCCGGCGCCCACGTGCACCGGCTCCAAGGCGACTAAGAAATTGCGCTGGCGCTTGTAGGGATTAGCCATTACTCATCCTCCTTTATAAAAACGGTCTCTGCATTTTTCTTTTTCAAGATATATTGCTTGATTTGGCCGGCATCAAAAAACAAGCCGGTTGTAACGGCTGCGAGGATGGCCTTCTTGTCCTCCTGTTTCTTGACACTCGGCAGTTCAATCTCGATCAACTCCTCGGCAAACTTGGCGAACGAATCCTTATCACCCCAGTTCCGCAAGCGCTGCAAGAGCATCGCTTGAACGTCGCGCAGCTTGGTATCCGTCAAGGCACTGTTTTGCAGGATTTCCCACAACGCGCCGATCTTTTGCATCAAGGTTTCCAGCAGCATGGGGCAAGTGCCCTCCTTCAGCAGCGGATGCGGACGCTTTTGGCCTAAATCCTCGGAAGCGGTCATTTCAAAGCGGCGAGAGGACGAGTCCAAGAACTGATAGTCGAACAGATTGGGGACCCAGTTCAGCACGTCGCCCTTGGCTACCTCGCTGCTGTGCACGACCGATCCGGCAACCGTGGCAAAGTAATTTCTCCGCGTGCGCTGCTCGTCCGTTACACTACTCGGATGAAGGATGACGTACGGGTGGTGATAGTCTATCTTCTGGTCATTGGAGTACCGGCCGTTTTCCCCGATCTGCTGCTCGAATTTCCATTCAAGCACATGGGATTCGTCTTTCAGCTTCCCGGTAAAGGATCCTTTCACAGTAGTTGCCATTATTTCCAGTTCTTGGGGGTCGTGTTTCCAGATGGTACGAAAGTTTTCCACCATGCGGCGTCCGCTGTCCATTACCACGGACATGGGCATCTGCTCGGGGAAAAAGACGGTGCCGATGCCCAAGGGTAGTCGTCCTTGCACCTTGCTGAATTCTTCTTTATAAGCGTTATAAATAAGCTGCACCACCGGCACCGCTTTGTCGGCGGGTACCAATAACATGAGCAAATGAGGAGAATAGGATATCGGTCGCATAGGGCAGAATTCCCGGAACTCGGCTTGGGATTCAAGTGGAATGTCGGCCAAAAAGCCTTTCTCTTTTGCGTCATCCTGATTGATTCCGCTTACGCTTTCCAGCTTGAGGTTAGGCCAATCACCTTTTGCAAAGACCGGCTTGGTCAAATGCAGTTCTGCTCCATTTCGGCGGACAACAAACTCCACTGCCATACGAATGTTGTGATTGTCCTTGCTCTGAGCATGCAGCGTTCCATTGTAGACTGCGTTATTATGATAGCCGGATTTCGCCCCACCAGACGGCTTGAAAATTACATGGCAGGGCTGCCTCCCATCAGCGAAGAGATTCTTCCCCAAGCTGTCATCCTTGGTGAAGCTTCTGAAAAATCGCGCAGTGGTGTGCCAAATACTGAACAAAGTGGAAGGAGTGGGAGTTTTCGCGCATAGAGCATTCAGGAGGATTTGCTCTTCCGTTAGATTCACCCAATTGCCTTTTTGCTCTTGGTGCTCCTCCTTAGTGGCATCAACAAGCTGTCGCCACATTCCCTCATTTCCCTGGTATTGGGATATATCCTTTTCCGGCTCTGCATATAGTTTAGGATTGCGATAGCAAAAGAGTAGTCGCACGGCCTTGGCCAATTCATCCGGCTTTGCTGCATCTAAAGGCCCACAACGGTGGAGATCTTCCAGCAGTTTGGTGTAATCATAGCCTTCGGTCAAGCGATCATGAGCATGTTGCCGGATAATTTCCTTAAGACCGCTTTCCTGAAGACTAAAATCCAGAGTGTTGCCAAGATCCAGCAGCTCATTTTGCGCTCCGTGCGCCTCGGTAATGAACAAGGTGCGCACCAGGCTGCCGTCCAGCCAATGGGTGAGGTCCATGGCCGCGACCACCAGGGCAAGCCGGCCGTTGCCGTCGGCTATCTCGCTGTGCAATAGAATTTCCTTTTCCAGGCCCTCACCGGTTCGCCGCTGCATGCACACGCTGCAGATTTTCTGTTTCTCCTGCTGCGGGCGTTTTTGACAGACCGGGCATAGCTCGCCGCTGTCCTTCCCTTGTTCCCATTCCAGGCTATTCAATAGAAATTGCCGATGAACGGGAATGCAGCTTTGTCTGCGGATATTTTCCACGACTTGGACGATGGAGGTCATGAAAGTCCTTTCACCCGCAGCGATGGATTGAGGAATGTCCTTGTCCGTATCCTTGCCGGCAAAGACCGGCACCAGCTCGCCATGACAGCGTTCATTGGCCAATTGGCAAATCTCTGCTTCTAAAGAATGCAGGGTTTTCTCGTAGCTGTTACCATACGGCTGCTGTGGGCGATTGGCCGGGATCATAAAATAGACGCCGTCATCATCTTCATAAACACCGTTGCCGATGGCCCACTCTACTTCCACTTTTTGGCGAATGGCGCTTTTTAGCTCACCTAACTCCCGTTGTCTGCCCACCAAATCGCCAATGCGGATGCTTTTCCCCAGGTAGGCAAACGAGTCCCAGCCTACGCCCCATACGGCGAACTGAATCTTGTTAAAATCCGTGATCGGCACGCCGCCATACCAAAACCAATGAACCAATAGCACCTTGAACAGGCTGGCCACGGCGTAACAATGATCCCAAAGCGTGGTATCGTTCTGCGGTCGGGTGGAATCGGACAAGCCTTGCTCAAAGGCAGTGCGGATATCTTTCATGATTTCCGCTCTACGGGCGCCGACTTTTTGATCCTTTCTTTTCAAGGCCGCAAGATAGCCGCCCAGCTTTTCATTCAACTGTTGGTAAAGAGTTGCACGCAGGGTTTCGAACTCGCCCGCGCTAATCTGTTTTTCTTTGCCAAAAGGCGAAGCTCTAAAAAGCTCGTCTATTTTCTGCTCGCTTGCCGGGAGATTGCGATAACATTGCTCCGCCGACCAGAGGGGATTGTTGCGGTCTTCAGCGGAATCGAGGCTGTCAGCGGCTTTGAGCATCTTGAGTAAGACATCATGCTTTGGCTTGGTGTGAAAATTGACACACTTGCTCAGGGAAAATGTCAGAAAGGAGGATAGCGAAAAACCGATTCTGCCCACCAGCGCTGACCTGCAGGGAATACGCCGCTTCGCAGCCCTGCTGAGTTCGGAATACCTTTTGAAAAGGTCATCTGCTTTGAGGCCGCCCCAAAATCCATGATCATGGGGATCGCTGTCAAATCCATTCTGCAAACTGTGCCAGGTTTTGCGGTACTCGATGAAGGCGCGGCTCAGCTTGCCGACGTCATGCAGCAGCGCTGCCAGCTCGCAAAAATGGATCACACTTTTTTCTTTTGCCGTCAACTTGCTCATTTTCTCCCTCGCTAAAAATCAAACTGGCCGTTTTCTGCCTGATCCTTCACATCCGCAAATGAATTGAGTTGCTTGGCCTGACCGTTCGTCAAGTAAATGTGCCCATACTGCAGCTCATTTCTCGCCCGGCCGTAACCGGAAAGGTGCTTGGCGCCGAAACCAATGACCCGAAAGGTATCATAGATGGCCTGCAGCAAAGTCCGAAGGTCATAGACTATTTCTTTCTTCTCTTCATCCCCCAGCTGCGTTCCGATCAAATCAAAGGGAAAATACAGCACCTGAAAAGTGCCCGTTTGCCCTGCGGGGATTGACTCCAGCCAAACCGGATTCTTGCCCGCTCTCTTGTTGCGGTCATGCGGATTCAGCACCTCCAAGGAGATAGCATCGAAAAAAGTCGGAAAGAAGTGCAGGCGTCCGGCGCGAAAGCCCTCTTCGCTGCAAGTTTGCTTCTGGTATTTTTTAAATTTTTCCTCCAGTTGGGGCGGGAAAAACTTCTCCCAGTATTTATCTTCAGAATCCAATTCTTTTTCGCTGCCAAAGAGGCGGAGCCTGGCTTTACGGAGCGCAACCCTATTTTCCTCCATTTCTCTGCCAATTCTGAGCGTCACCGCCGAGTTAAGACAGCCTTTCCAGGAAGAAGCCTCAAAGACAGGAATCTTGAAAACCCAATCCTGGCGGATGGGATTCTCGAGAAAATGAAAGGGATCGTCGTCTTTAGTCAGAAGCGGCTTGGCGAGGGTGAACTTGAAAATGAGGAAACAGGAATGGGGAAAGTCCTTCAGTGCGGTTGGTGATAGCCGAAGAGAGCAGTTGTCAAAAAAGTCAGAGATTTCCTCAGCATGCAATCGCAGAGATTTGATTTCCTTTCCAATGGAATCATTCATCTCCCCAACTACCTTTGCGATTAGCTTGGAGTTGTGAGGCTGTTTTTCTGTGCTTATTGGCTCAGTTAGCATCTCCGCTAGTACCGGGTAAATCGCCTCCTTTGCCTCTTTGTAGAGAGGCTGCAAATCGAGCCGCATAAATTGAAGGAGGCCAATTTCGTCAGCGCGAGCCAAGTAATCCTTCTGAACGATACTATGCAGCTTTTGGCGAATTGGCTTTGCTTCTTCTTTGATTTGCTTCTTAAGTTCTCGCTTGCGTTTTTCATCTTGGTTTTGGTTCGCTTCATTCATTTCCTCACGGAGATCGGCGAGTGTAGCTAAAATTTTGGAGAAGTCCTCTTCCAACTCTTTAGCAATAGAAATTGTGGCATCAAAGTATTTCATTTTACACTCCCAGTTCTGTTTGAAGCACTTCCAAGCCAGTCATGAATACGCCTGATGCATCCTTCAGAGAAATAGCAATCTGTTTTTCAATTTCCGCAAGATATTCTCCTTTTTCTGTCCATCCCCAAATACGATCGCTAAAAACAAAAAGCCTCTTGCTTTTCCTTTTCTTCGGATCATTCTCACCATAATCGTTCCCTCTCAAGTCCTTTTTCCAATCTGGAACTTGTGGGCTTGGATCATGTTTGTAGACCTTCCGTGAATTGAATGAGGCTTGGTGTATAAGAGCCAAAAAGTCCTTATTGATTTTATCATACCCCAATGGATGATCATCAGGTTCGTATGGCTCATCGAAAAAGTAAAAAAAGAAATAATCAAAATTGGGGAGAACCAGATTTTGTTTTAATGAAGGAATGAAGTTGTTGCAGAGCTGCCTAAGCTCCGCAAGACCTAATTTCGGAATCGGACAAAGATCTTCAACACATAGAAGCCCGTAGTCTTTATGCCATGTTTCTTTTTTGTTGGCGGAGGTCTGGGAGGGCGGTTTTTGACCAATCTTTCCACCTATGCTCCCATAACTAAACATAATCAGCGCCGAATTCAGAAGTAGTGCCTTTTGTGTTTCCTGAAACTGGGGATGGAAAAAGTCGAACGAAACAATAAAGCTGTTGTCCTTCTTGCAAGGACGATGGCGAAATTCGAATGGTTTTTCAGTCTGAGCGGCGTTGCTCTGCGTGCTTTCCCGGATGCTCAAGGCAAATCTTTTGCTCAAACCTTCGCAACCAAAGATGTCACACGCCAAGCAGTGGTGCTTTGCCTCGCAGCGCATTTTGTCATCAGTAGGATCACAGGCAAAGCCGCCGGCAGCGCGGATGATGGCCTCCGTCCACCAGCGGAGGGCGCCTAGTAGGCTCTTTTCATTCAATCGAGTATCTTTGATTTCGGTGCTGCGCTTCGGACCGCCCATCCAAATGTCGGAAAGGGCTTGCAAATGGAAAGTATAGTCTTTCATGATTCATCCCGTTGAAAGATTGTGGAGAAACAAGGCGGATGATTTCCCGAGTACGCGAGTATTAAAACCAGTTCCTGCCGTCACGCACAGTCGCCAGGCATTCGCCCTCTCAAAATCAAAAAGGGCATTTTTCACCATCTTCGTGGTAAAAGACGCCCTTTCAGCAACAACCCATCGATTATTGCTCCCAATGGTAAATGTTAATGGAAGATCGTAAAGATTGGCACCGAAAATATAGCGAGCCTATTTGAGAATGTCAAGAAACAATTAGTGTTTTTTCGGCTTCATCCTTACTCCGAGGCTTCAACACCAGCATCGCCAAAATAAAGATAGCGATCCAAAAGTCTGACGTATTGACTCCATTTTTTGCCGGCTTCGTTTTCCCGCTCAAAAATTCTCTCAAAAGCATTCAACTTGGAATCCAGCTCATCGGCGTAATAGAGAACCAGCGCCTCTCGCGTCATAGGTGTTACCGGCGATCCCTGCTCCAGTTTGCCTTGATGCGCCAAAATCAAGTGCAGGATTTGATCGCGCAGGCTTTTGGGGAAATTTTCGATTCTCTCGATGTGGTTGGCCACCAGATGATAGCCGATGGCGATATGTCCCTGCAATCTGCCTTCGTCGGAAAAATCGATGAATCCCTTGGTCTCGTACTCGCGCACCTTGCCGATGTCGTGCAGCAAAGCCCCGGTGAGCAGAATGTCCTTCTGTATCCGTGGGTAAAAATCGGCGATTTGCAGGGCGATCTTGGCAATGGCCAAGGTGTGTTCCGCCAGACCTCCCGCGTAACAATGGTGCCAGAGCTTACCTCCAGGGGCTTTGCGAAAGGCGGATAGCAAGGGTTCGTCGTCGAAAATGGATTTCAGCAGATCTTTCAGCAAAGCAGTGCGCACACTTTCGATTAGATGAGAAATCTCCCCAAGCACCTCATCAACGTCAACAGTCGCGGTTGGCAGAAATTTGTCGAGATCGACCTTATCATTGGCGCTAACCGGGCGGATGCGCTCGATGGACAAATGTGGTCGTCCTTTCCAATCGATGACCATTGCCCGCACCTTGGCTGCCTCACCTTCTCTCAATGCAGAGTAGGCCTCCGCGGCATTCTTCCACAAGGAGCCAAAGATGCGACCGGAGGCATCTCCCAATTCCAATGAGAGATAGATTTCACTGCTTTCGCGTTTGGTACGGATTTCCTTCTTGCGCACGACAAAAAAGTCCGTCACCTTTTGTCCTGGGCGAAGATCACAAATCATTCCTTTGCCCTTTCCCAAGCTTTAGTGAGTGCACGGGAGAAGCCGTCCTTATCGGCAAGTTGTCCAGATCATCAGGCTGGATAGAATACCTTTGCAATAACCAACGGAAGCTATTTCCCCCTTGCAGGACTTAACGTCAAAAGCTTCCACTTTCGGTTCTTGAGCTTGTCAATATCCAAAGAAAGGCGAATCAATTCGCCATTTAGCCAGAGCTTACTCTGATCGCGATAATGTTTGCTCAGAGGATGCCCGCTTTGTCCGGTGGTCAGAATGACATGATAATCCACTGTGCTCATGTCCACCACCTGACGCATGCAGGCTCCGACAACGTTCTCAAAAGCATTGTGGAGCAAAAAGGTGCCGTTGTTGATGGTGAAGCACCCTCCGTCAGATTTAAAAGGTCCGATGTTGAAAATTCTGGCAAAGGATCGGCGCATGCCGAACGGATGCCTAAATGTGAGACTGTGCAGTCTGCCCCATCGCCATTGCCCCATGTCGGCGCCAAAACGCTTTTCTAACGTGTCAATCGCCGCTGTAAAGCTACTCTTTACAATGTAGGACAGAGATTCGACGGAATCGGGAGTGGTGACGTCATCGAACCATTCCGAGGCGCCGGTCATCATCATGCGGTCGAGGACCTCCATGTTGCCGTGCGGCAATCTCAAGAATCGGGCAAATAGGCTGTCGCCCATTTCGTCTGCGAAAGTATAGCGGAACAAATTCAAATAGAAAACTTCAAAGATGGCAGCGGGAATACTTTCGGAGGTTTCGCGAAAATCCCATCCCCGCAAGAGGACGAGCGCTCTCGCACGGTTCGACTTTCTGTCGAAATTCTCTCGCTGGAGAATCGAAATGGTCTTTGGGAGCAGCGCCGCCGCCTGAGGAGAACAGACATCTCGCTGCAACTGCACAAAGGAATCTGCGGTGGCGGATTCGAGGCTATCGAGCATCTCAACGATGCGCCGGAACCGATAATCCGGTTCCCAATAGCTCGAGAGGTAGAAAGGGTAGGTTGATGGACCAATCGGATTATTGGCCGTGACAATGACATTCCCGGGCGGATTGAAAATCTTGGGCAGTTCTTCATTCGGCAAGTAACCGCGCCAATCGTCGGAATACAAATCACCTTTGCCGGGGAAGAGTCCTTGCCCTTGCCTACGAAGCGGCACAGCGGCCGCAAGACAATAACCAATATTGCCCTTGGTATCGGCGTAGATAACATTTTGGCCAGGAGTTTTAAAACTTTGTAAAGCTCGGATAAAATCTTGCCAATCTTGAGCTCGCAGCAATTGTACGGAAGCGGAGAATTCGTCGCCAACTTCCCGTCCGGCCCAGCGCATACTAACGAGCGAATCATGGGCTTGTCCGAAAAGTTCTATTTCAGAAATGATAGGCCCATTCCGGGTTGATCGGATCGTGAGTTTGTAGGGTTCCTGACCAAGAACGGGAATCACCTCTTCTTCCCTCGCAAAAGGGAGGCTTTGTCCCGCCAGTATATAGTGAGTAGAATCGGTAGAATCCACTTGCTCCTGATAGAAATCCACGTCGTCAATCATGCCATTTGTCAGCCCCCAAGCAGTGGAGACATTACGCCCAATGACAATGCTGGGTAATCCCGCAATACTCACACCAATCGCATTGATATTTGAGGAGGAAAGATGAATGAGATAAAACAGGTCCGGAGCTGAAAAATGCAAATGGGTGTCGTTGGCCAATAATGGTAACGTGGAGCGAGTTCGGGAGCCGGTTACGACCCAGCTATTGCTGCCGATTCCGTTGGGCACATAGCCCAAAGCTTCTTTCCATTGTGCGCTCGCCAAACGTAGGCTTTCCGATGCACGGCTGCTGATCACCAACGGTTTTGGCAGAATCGTCTCGCCATTTGACATGGAAAATGGGACAAGTTCTTGGACTTTCTCCGGGCCGAATTTTGCCAGTAGCTCCCCATAGACCAAATCCACGTGCCAACCCATGCTGAGAAACCAGCCCAGTAAACGTAGGATGGCCAGGCTGTCTTCGGCCTTCCAGGATTCGGGTTTGTAGCGCAAGAGTCCAAATTCGATGGGGAGCTGTTTTGGAAATAGCTTGACATAAGAATTGACGCCATCAGCATAGGCAGACAAAAGGGCTTGGTTTGCCTGCGGGAGTTTGGAGACCATATCCGTGGCAATGCGCCGGAATCCGATCGTTCGCGCCAGCTTGTCGGCCTCTAAGGTTTTCTTGCCAAAGATCTCCGACAGCCTGCCACTCGCCGCGCGACGAAACAAGTCCATTTGCCACAAACGGTCTTGAGCGGTCACAAAGCCGGCGGCCACGAAAAGGTCGGTATCGTTTTGCGCGACGATGTGCGGCACAGACCATTCATCGCGCCACACTTGTACCGGCCCCCGCAATGAGGCGATTTCCAATTGGCCGAAAGTTTGCGGGAGAGAGCGCCGAAACGAAATGTAACCGAAAACGAGGAAGGAAAGAACAACGACGATCAGAGTAAAAAGAGTGATCAGAAAGATCCTTTTCCAGTCCATGGCTTTCCAGGCAGGTAGTGAGTGAATATCCGTTGATAAAACGGTGATCAGTCGTTTGGGGGAATCGTGTTTGCCGGCGCTGTTTCAAAGACATCAGTGTAGATAGCGAGGGATGCTCCTTTACAAGCAAGCGCTCATAACCCGCGCGATGCGCCTTTCGCAAACATGCGAAATAAAAAGGCAAGATGCTTAGCGATGCGTTCGTCGACCTTGCCTTGCCCCGATCCGTCCAAAATTAATCCAGTTTCAAAAGCACGATAAAAAAAAGAAACGCAAAACTTTGGTCACCTTGGCTCCCGGGTCCGCTTCTGGCCGCTTTCATTTTTCTTGTCCGTCTGTGATCGACGGTCAAAATCCCGCCGATTATCTTGGGTGTCTCCGCTGCTCGACTTGTTGGCTTCAGCAGGCTTGGCCAAATGTGCCGGAGGTGAAGAGGGCGCGGTCACAGCCGCGGGTGCGTAGTGATCGTCAGAAGTACCCGCCGGCGAGCGACGATCGAAGCTGCGCGGATCCGGGGCATCCGAGCTGGTCGCCGAGCCATAGGGGGCGTAAGCGGGATTGTCCCGCCACCATGGCGAGTTGTAATAGAATTGCCAGTCATAACTATTCATCATGGAGGCCGGGATGCTGGGGTTCATCAGATAATCCTGATTCGCCTGCACAGCCTCATTGTCCATGGGCTCCTGCAAAGCGCCCTGAAGATGCTGCGAGTCCTCGTCCGGCATCGGAGCGCTGAATTGAGTGTAACATCCCAATATGCTGCCAAGCCCCAGCAAAATCGTCCAAGACAGAATGGTTCTCGCTTTCATAGAAATTCTCTTGTTTTCATTACTGCCTGAGAATGGAGCTGTAGTAACCGATTCGCAAAATTCTTACGACATTGGACTGGCCGCCTTTTTCCGACAAAATATTTTTGACATCAAATTCCAAAAACATAAAGTCTGCAAAAGCCCAGCGAAAGCCGGCGTTGAGGTAGCCCCGGCCATAATTGGTGCTCTTTAACTTGTCATCGTTTGCGGCAAAGTCGTATTCGCCAACTACGGCCAAATCGCCGGATAATTGCACATCCATTCCAAGAAAGATTGTCGGGTCGCTGTCTTTGTCCTTACGCTCTAAACTGTAGCTGATCCCGGCATGCAAGCCGACCTTCCAAAGCGATTGATAACCTTTGGAACCGACAACATAGAAACCGCGTGACTTGACCGAATAGCGATCTTTGATGACGGAATCCGATTCGACATGAACCGGATAATCCTCATTGCGCCAGTATTTTCCGTAGCCCTGTGAGTCAAAGCCAAAAACGATTGCCGGCATAGTGAGACTTTCTTCGACAATCCTGTAGCCAAAATGGACGCCCGGCACCTTGTTCCAAGTCGCGTCGCCCATGCCGATGAGATTCTCACCACCGTAGGATACGCCGAACATGATCCGGCGCGAGATTCCGACCGACAACCGCCCCAAGACGCCGCCCTTTTCATAGAGGCGGATGCTGCCGCGCAAATCGCCGCCGCGCAGGATACTGGCGGTGGGCAGATCAATTAATTGTGTCGGCTTGGTGAAATAGTTGTCCGGCTCCGCAGCCGGACCGTGAGTCGTGCCGCGGCTGGGAATCTGCGCGCCACCCATGGAAACAGCAAGAAGAATAAAGAGACCGACGGAGATGCTCCGTCGTTTCCGCATGAGGTCATTCATACCGTTGATCCTTCCGGCCAGTTGCTATAGTCTTTGATTAAATTTAGCATATATGGTCTTGAAAGTCAAGTTATCATTTGCCATGCAGAAAAGTTTTCAGGTGCGCACAAAAACACTAAAGCCGATGCCGATTTGGAAGACCGTTCGCGCCATGTCGTATGGGGCGGAGGAAGGCAACAAGTAAACGACCTGAGCCTTTGTCCTCAGCACCGTAAACTTGCCAAACCCCGACCGTGTTCCCAATCCGGCCGCTATGGCTCCGGCGGAATGAGTGGCCGATGTTTGATTGGTGCTGCTCAAAACATCAGACCAGAAGCCGAGGCCTAAAGAGACATAGACGCCGGCGGTCACTCCCAGGTCCATTTTGCGATACTCGCGTAGGCGGTATTCGTAGGGCGCCATGTCGAGAAAACGGAAAGAAAGGCCGCTCAGAAAGATGATGGAAGTGCTGGAAAGATCATTCGCCGAATTGAATTGAATGCTCGGCTCGATTTCGATGATGACGTCTCGGCTCAGATAATAGCCAATGAGCGCTTCGATGTTTAAGTGGCTCTGGGATCCTGAATCGGCGGTTGCAATATTTTTGAATGAGAAAGACCCTCCCGTCTCCAAGGCGCCTTTGCGTTGCGCCTGCGAGGCGGCATTCAGCACGAAAACGGTGATAAGAATGAGCAAAGATGTGCGATGCATCGGACCTCCGCATTCATAAAGTGTCAACAGGGTGTGATTGTTCTACCGGCGAAGGCGGCTGCCTATTGCAAGGCCACCATCATACCGTACGAGGCACGAATTAGTACTGAAAATGAGAAAAAATGCAGATAATCAGACACTGGCCGAACAGGGCACCAACTCCGCAAGTGGAAATCTGGCGGGATTCATCGGGCATACTTACATGGAGGGTGATGGTTTGCCGGAATCTTCCATTTTCTTCTGAAGCTCCTCCAAGCGAGATTCGAGCATTTGGATCAAAACAGGGGTCTTTCTGGCCAAGCGACTTGAGCCGAGGGCTTTTATTTTGATTCGATACTCCGTTTCCACTAATTGCTGCATCAGGTCCTCTTTGACGCGCTCCGTAAGAGCAGACCGGGGGTACCGTTTCAAAAAGTCATCAAACACGGCGAACGGCGCCGGGATAATATCCCAAAAGGGCTGCCATTGTTGTTCGACGGTCCTGGTGAGAACGGCGCGTATGGTCGAATTGATTTCTGTGTCCTCTTGGCGGTCTACGTAATTTACCAAGCCAACGTAATTCGTGTACAGCTTGCGGAAAATGATTTCCCGTTTAGAGCTGTCCTTTTCTGCCTTCGCTTGGTTGTGCAAGCTTTGAACCTCCACAAGCCAGCGGTCGTTCTCGAACAAGACTTCGGTAAGGCGGTAGCGCAGCAATAGCCTGGTCCAGGCGCTAATGGGTTTGTTGTCAAGAAGGGCAGGTTGGAAGGTAAGGGTGCGGGCAAATCTGAGGGCGGCATCATCGAGCTCTTTGTGTCCAGAAGATTCCACCAGGGTGACCTCTTCCGCACGACCGTCGGCACTCACAAACACCCCCACCAAGGTTTCGCCCTCAATCTTTTGCAACTGGGCAGCAAGTGGATAGTCGAGATGCATTTCCGATATTACTTTAGGCGAGCGAAAGCGGCCGCTCCCTCCGCAGCCCAGAGTCAATAAGAGAAGCAAAATAACCGGACGGTATCTAACTTGGAGCTTCAAGGGTATCTCCCTCGATCAATGCAGCCTGCAGTCGACGGCTGAGATTCGATCCCTTATGTGAGTGCAGAATACCTTTGCAAAGAACTGTAGGGCTTGGCAGGTACGCCGGATTTGTTAGTGGAATGCGCAAAAGGTCGCGGCTCCTCGATCCTCTGATTGAAACGGCAACGATACCTCGATAGAAATTCAAGCCTCATCGGGGCTGGTCGGCTGGAAAAGAAATGCGACGCACTCACCGGATTTGTCGATTTTCGCTCCGATGGCCAAAAGTGCGTCGCATGACATGATGTCAATTCGAAACCGAATCAGGATTCAAGAAACGGAGCTTAGAATCTAATGGATAACGTCCCGATAATTTTGTCAAAAGTGTGATCCTCCAAAGTCGGCGCTTTGGTTAGATCGTCCGTCGTTTCGATCTTCCAAGAGCCGTGCATCAAGCCTACATCCACCATCACCTGCTTGTCCAGCATGAGGCTGGCACCAGCGGTCAAGTATTCTTTGTCAGGCCGGATATTGGAATAACGATAAGGAGAAGGATCAGTAAAATATCCGGCGCGCAACCGGGCGTGCACGATGGGCACATACATCTCGACGCCGAGCCTGACCTTGGTGACCGCTTGCAAATCTTGCTTGATGCGCACATTCATGTCCGCCTTGGTTACGCCGGCGACCGGGGGATCGCTGCGAAACTTAGCCTGCGACCAATCTTTGAATTCCACTCCGCCTGAAAGCAACAGATTTACGAGGCGGAAAGATGCGCCGAATCCAAAGGCATAGGGTTCTTGAATGTCATACTTGAACTCCCCACTATTGGAAAGCGTCGCGGCGTCCTCGACGTTGTCGTAATATTCCTTCTGGCCTTCGCTCCAGCTTTCTTTGATCTCATACTTGGTGGGAGTAATAATCGTCGCTCCCAGCCTGAGGCCGCTTGCAAACTTGTACAAGGCGCCTATTTTCAAATTGGCAGCGCTATATTTGGAGCCAATGCTTTGATCGTAGATCCAATAATCCAAATCCGAAATGACATTGTCGCCCTCTACGAAAGGTGTATCGTAAAGATGGAGGTCATCGCTTTCCTGAAAACGCAGGGCATAATCATCCTTGCCGCTCACGAAGTTGAGCGTAGCCCCAAGAAAGAAATTCTCCTGTACTTCAACAGCACCGGCCAAGGAAAAATGATTGAGACTGCCCTCTTCTAAAATGGATTCTGTTTGGTAGAGTGAGTCATCGATGGTGGTCGTATAGTTATCATAGGTTGGAATAACGATGTCCGGGAAGGCAGCGGAAGAGGGATTGAAACCGTCAATCTCTAACACGTTATCGAAATCTCGCACTTTATTATAGCCGATACCGAATACCAGACTGCCCCGGTAGGTCGGCACGGGAAAGACAAAACCGATGGAATTCAACCGGCTGAAGCTATTCTGCCCACGTAGTTTCTCGCCCATAAAGGTGGCATTATTGACCATCCTGTTATGAGAGAAACCCAGATTCAACTCCATGCGGCGGATTTGCCCTAACCCGGCAGGATTCCAATAGATGGCTGAATAATCCTCAGCGACGCCCACATAAGCCCCACCCATGCTCATAGCTCTGGTGCCGACGCCAAGCTCTTCGCCAAGAAAGAAGATTTGCTCTTGTGCATAAATCGTGCTTGCTGTGGCCAAAATCAAAGCAAACCATATGAAAAACCATTTTGGATACGACTTGATTGTTTTCATGACACAATCTCCTTGCTTGTCCAATCAACTTTTTGGCCTAGTTCTGCAAGCTGTAAATCATATTTCTCCACCGCCCGCTCTCCGATTAAGGACGCACGTTTTCTCCAAACATTCGGGATACGAGAATATGCTTAGATGGAAGCTATTAGCGTCGCCGAGAGCTTGACCCTTTCGAAGAGGAACTCCCTCTCGACGAAGAACCGCTGGAGCGTGAGCCGCTACTGCCACTGCTACTGCCACTGCTACTGCCGGAGCTGCTTCGACTTCGGCCAGAATAGCTTGAGCCGCTGGAGCTACTTCCCGACCTGCTGCTGCTCCATGACGAGGGCCGGGAATAGCTTGACCCACTGCTACTTGAGCTGGATTTCCTACTCACCGAACGACTTTTTGATTCGCTGGATCGCTTTGAGCTGGAGGTCGACTTTTCTTGAACCGCGCTTTCCCGCCACGACCTGCTCTCGCGGGTTCTCATGTTTCCCGACGGGGCCCGTTCTACCGGTGCTGAAGCTTCACCAGTGCGACGCGAGCTGACCTCGCCTGACTTGCGCGTCCGTCCGGTCGATTCCCGAGTTTGAGTCAGACCAGTGCTTGCATCCGTGCCGACCACGGAGCCACGACTTATCGTCCTCCTGCCGACTTCAGTTGTTCTCGCTGCGGAACCGCCCCCGCTCGTCGAGCCTATCAGCCGTTCTCGCGACGGTCTTTGCGTCAAGACCGTGCGACGATCAAAATCGCGCGGCTGATAATTGACCACTCGATATGGGCGGTAATCATAATCGTGGTAATAACGATAATCCCAGTAGGGACCATAATAGGCCCAACCGCCGTAGTGCGAGATCGGTGTCCAGTAGAATGGGTCGCCCCAGTAAAAGCCAAAGCCCACCCATGGATCCCAATAGTGATGGTATCTCCACCAATAAGCGGACGTGTAATACCAATACGGTTCGTACCAATAGGCATCCATGAAGAATGGGTCATAGTCATGGTGGATGTAGACGTCGTGCTCATACTCATGATGCACGACTACCTGCGAGTCTGCTTCCGCCTCTTCGTTTTCGTCATCACTCGAACGCTGATACTCGGAATAGTATTCGTCATCGTTCGATGGCCGTCCCCCCGATTTGCTCAACTGCGTGTAGCAGCCAGGAAAACTCCATGAAAACAAAAGCACGGCCAACAAAATCGTAAAAACTCTGCCTTGGGATAACATTTTACATCGCCTCCTTTTTAGAGCGACCTTCGCTCTTCTTGATTCCTGATCTCTGTACTGCTCGTTTAATTCGGCGAATTTGCGGCAGTTGAAAACCTTTCAAAAGCAATATACAAAGTCGATGGGCGAGAAGCAACTGCATTTTTCATATTGACTCGATTTTTCCTGTCCACGCAGCTTACTAAACTTCTCGGATAGCCATCTTGTTCCAAGTATTTTAACACCCATGCGTGGGTTTTTCTTTCCACTCTACCAATCCTGTTCTCACAACAATAGACGTGCGACGCATTAAATTGTTTGCATATTCTTTTGCCTGAGAAAGATGACTCCTTCGTTTTTGTTCCCAGAGCTCGGCTAAAGTCTCAACGGAGAAATCACAGTTCGGCCACGGTCCTTGTAGATTCAGACAGTCAAATCCTGCGTAGCCGATTGGGTTAATTTCCGCAGACCTGCATGGACGGTGACCGATCGGCCGTCCTGCTCCCCGGAAGCTTCCTCAAACAAAAAACCCTCGCGAGTGCGAGGGTCGATTTGTCACAAAACTTCAATCGTGCTGGTTGGCAGCCATCCTACCTTGCCATCCGGCAAAGCAATACGCGAGTAGGCTCCGGACCTATCAGTAACCCGGACCTTGACGCCTTCATGCAGCGCAAAGACTTCCATGGCATCTTGTGAGGGGGAGCTGGCTACCGCGACTTTATCGACAAGCACCACAGCCTCCTTGGTCGACAAATCATCGTTGACGCGCACAACGAATAGAAACGTCGAAAGAACGAAGAGTATCAGCACCGGCAACGTTGCGTAACGCGCGAAAGACTGCACGGCTGCCTTGCGTATTAGTATTCGAGCGATAAGAACGCCAATGGTCAGGATATAGAAAAAGAGCGCGGTGGCACCGATCTGATTGCTGCTCAGATAGCCCTTGACGTCCGACCAGACTTTGACCAGGAAGAACGGCGGAGGAATGACGATCTTATCGACGACAAACAATTGGGCGATCTGCAAATTGAATTGAACATCTGGATCCCTCGGTGCCAGCCTGCGAGCGCGTTCATAATTCAAAATGCAGCGACCAATTTGGTTGGTCTTGAAATAGGAATTGCCCAGATTGTAGTAAAGGGCGACACTGGCGTACCCTTGCTGTACTGCCAATTCATATTGCTCGATAGCTTGGCGATAATCCGCCTTTTGATAGGCGTCGTTCCCTTTTTGAAAATATGAAAGCGCCTGCACATCTGTCCCGGAGGGAGCGAGCAATAAGACAACGTAGAGTATCGTCGCCGTCATTCGTCTAAAAAGCTTTCTCCAATTTTACGATGGCCTCACTGGCCTGCTGATAAAGACTTTCCATTTCCTGTTTTGAAACCGAAGTCGGGGCGAAGCGCTGGTAATCGCAAACTTGCATCAACTGTAGGTATTGCTTGATAAGATTTTCGTCCAAACTGTGGCGCTTGAATTGTTCCTCGATTTCCGTAGCAATAACTCCCGCTGCCGGGAGATTAAGCTTGTCCGCCGCAAATCCAATCAGGGCATGAGATACCTCTGCGTAAAATTCTTTTTGTGTTTTTTCATCTAAAAACCCTTTTGCCTTGCGCAAACGCCTCATGGCCAGGCGATTCGCCTGCCGGCTGCGCGCATAGGCGACGTTGCCGCTCAGCTTTTCTAGATGATTTCGATAGGCAATGGAGCCGATGAGGAGTAATGCCGGAAAGACAGCCAGAGCCACAAAAGCAAAACTGGTATAAAACCGATAGCCGACGGGGCGAAAAGCAGGACTCGACAGCTTGATAAATCGGATGTCCTGACCGACCAAGCGGACCTCTTCTTTACTGAGGCCGGGCCCGACTGAGACAAAATCCTCCGCACCTTTGGTCACGTGGATAATCATCTCCGGGGAGAAAAGAGTGCGATATCTGCCGGCTTGGGGATCGAAATAGGAGAACTCGATGGGCTTGATCCGTTGTTCACCGGGGAACCTGGGCACCAAAACGTACTCAAAAGTCTTGTTGCCGCTAATGACGCCGCCCTGACGGTTGATGCTCTCTGTAACCTTGGGCTCGTATTGCTGAAAATCGCTGGGGATGCTCACTTGTGGCTGAGGCAGTATCTTTATATTTCCGGTTCCCGATATTCTGATTTTCAGAGTTACTGCTTCGTTGGTCTTGACATCCAGCTTGTCAATATTGGCGTCCATCTTAAAATCGCCTACAACGCCGGAAAAACTTGCCGGTCGGCCTTCACTGGGTAGTGGCAGCACTTCAATCTCGACCGGCTTTGAAAAGATGGATTTCTTCATCGTCCGGCTGAAAAAGGGATCGTCAAAAAAACTATCAAAGATGTCATTGGATCGGCGCCGGCTTTGTACCCGCACCTCGCAGTCGATTCCCAACGGCCCAATGGTCTTGTTGCCGGGCGAGGTCGGAAACAGCGCCACCTTTTTTATGTCCGCCACGACGTACTTTTTGCCGTTCAGTATTTCTTCGCGGGTTTGCGGCTGACCCTGATCAAAATCCTCCGCCCAAAAACCGGCAGTCTCCGGCAGCTTGGAGACACCGTAGCTGCTCACGTTCACTTGCGTGTAAATTCGATAGGTCACGATCACCGGCTCGTTCTGGTAAACCCGCCGTTTATTGACGATGGCGCGCACAAACAGGTCACCACCCATTCCAGCTTCCGGACTGACGGATTGCCGTGATTGTGGCCTTGATGGCGTCGGCGCTGCCGCAGTTTTGGTTATGGATATGGTGACGGAATTCGATTCGTAAGTGCCTCCCTTGTAATTCACTTTGATGGACGGAATTTGGAAGGTTCCCTCTTTGACGGCCATGTAATAGTAGGTGTGACTCTTTTGCACTGACATCCGGCCGTTTATGATTTGGATACTTTGCGAGCTGCCGCCGGAGCCGAGCAGCGCCAGGTATCCGCCCATGTCCGGCAATTCGGGAGCCGAAACGCTGTTGGCTCCTTCACCGGACAGGTCAATGGTCAAGACCAATTGTTGATTGAGCGCCAAGCTCGTCTTATCAACCGACATGCTCACCGTCAAAGGCTGGCCATGCAAGTTGCAGGCCCAGAGCATTGCTAAGAACAAAAGGGTATTCAGATAAGAAGAAATTTGACTATGAGGTTTGGGCTTTGTCATCATTTGTTCAACATCGTATTTTGAAGCGTCGCCGATCGGGAATCGGCCTACCAATCCTTAGAGACAGAAGCTCTGCCCGGCATCCGCTGCTTGCGAGCTTCCTTCATTTGCTGCTCATCTTCCTTTAAAGCATCCAGAATCCGTTGCGCATCTTCCTTGGAGATGTCTTCTTTTGCCGCTTGTTGCTGCTGCTGCTCCTTTTGTTCCTCCGGATTTTGCTGCTGCTCTTCGTTCTGCTGTTCATCCTTTTGCTGCTGATCGTTTTGCTGTTGATCTTGTTGTTGCTGCTGCTGTTGTTGGTTTTGTTGCTGCTGTTGCTGCTGTTGCTGCTTCTGCGACTGATCTTTCAACTGTGCGCGGACAAATTCAAGGTTGTACTTGGCATCCTCATCATTGGGATTGAGTTCCAACGACTTTTTATACGCCAGGATGCTTTCGGGCAGCTTGCCGGAACGATAGAGAGAGTTGCCCATGTTGTAATAGGCCTTCGCCTGAAGACTGATGTCATCGGAGGTCAGCGAGGATTCGAACTCCTTGATGGCTTCATCGAATTTCTTCTTCTTATACTGGGCGTCGCCAATGTTGAATTTTAAGATATGAGATTCCGGCGCCAGTACTTGAGCGTCCCGATATTTGTTCAGACTCTCATCATATTTTTCTTCGGCGAACAGCTTGTTGCCCTGAATAATCTTGCCGCGATAGGACTGCGAATAGGCCAAACTAATCAACAACAAGCTTGAAAAAAGGATCAGAAACGTTTTTTGCATATCGTTACTCGGCTCGGATCATCACAATTGAAAACTGAAAGCAAAATCTGTGTAGGCATCATATTAAAAAAAGTTCTGCGACCCGCCCTCTACATGAACCGCCCGCGCCACTCGCTCTTAACCGCTTTGCGCTCGGGCAACACAGCCTCAAGGGCCAGCAGAATGATGGCAAAAACGAGCAGGTATTGAAAACGATCCTCGAATTGCGAATACTGCATGGAGCCCAGCTCTTTCCGCTCCATTTTGCTGATCTCACCATAAATCTTGTTAAGCTCTTCTTCTCCGCTCGTGGAACGATAATACTTGCCGTTCGTTTGTAGCGCTATCTTTTCCAAAGCTACTTCGTCCAGCTTCGTGATGACCACTTCACCCTGCCGGTCCTTTTTGAAACCGACACCCACGCCGCCTTGCTCCGATACCGGAATCGGTTCCCCCTTGGGAGAGCCGATGCCCAGGCAATAGATCACAATACCTTGACGCTCGGCTTCCTCGGCATATTTCATCACGTCGCCCTCATGATCCTCGCCGTCGGTAATCAGCACCAGCACTTTGTGCTTGCGCTCCTTTTGCTCGAAGGACTCGATGGCTTTGGCAATTGCCTGGCCAATGGCGGTGCCGGGCGTGGGAATGAGACTTGGATCCAGAATGTCCAAGAACATCTTGGCAGCGCCGTAATCGAGTGTGAGCGGGCATTGGACAAAGGCCACGCCGGAAAAGGCGATGAGGCCGATTCGGTCACCTTGTAGGTGATCGATAAAGGTGCTCACTTCATGCTTAGCCTTGGCCAAACGACTTGGTTGGATGTCCTGAGCCATCATCGAAAGCGAAACATCCAGGGCAATAATGATGTCCACACCTTCGCGTTTCACCTCTTCCAGCTTGGTGCCGATTTGCGGGCGGGCAACGGAGAAAATCATGAAAGTAATGGCAGCCAAAATCAGCGTCACTTTGCCGATTTGTCGCCCGCGACTGGTGCTCTGATTGAGCTTTTGCAGCAATTCCAAATTGCCGAAACGCTTCATGGCGCGCTTTTTAGCTTTGAAAGCCATGACGTAAAAGCCGACCAAGAGCGGTACCAGCCAAAGGAGGTGTAGTAAGGATATGTGTCCAAAACGAAGCATAGATATTTTCGTCTACCTATTCTTGATCAAGTCCAAGCGAAAGTCGTAGTTTCTCATTTACCCCATTCATCAGGCTGTTGTCTATGTTCCCCCAACTTGCGCAGAACCAAAGTCTTCTCAAGAACTGCCAATTTATGGGCTCTAAGAATAGAGCGATATTTCAATCCTGTTTGTGAAAAAGATGGGTGGCTCATCTCAAGAATCATATCCGTAGGCAAAAGTTTTTCAGGGACGACCGAGGATATGAACAGGCAAGTGACATCTTCGATCATAGTCAGCAAGCTATCAGGTGTGAGAACGATTGCCGGACGGACCTTTAGGCCGCTCAAATCGGTAAAAGGGTAGCGAACCAGGACAACGCTCCCTCTTCTCACTATGGGGTCGGCCATTGCACCTCTTCTCCGTCTTGAATCGAATAAACGTCTTCTCCTTCGGCCTTTAGCCAATAGAAGCTTCTCGATTCGGCAACAATCTTTGTCATTTCCTGAACGGATATGTCGTCATTGAGAAGAGTTCTTCTGGCTGGCCGGCGCTCAAGGAGAAACTCGGCAAAAGCCTCAACTTGCTCGCATTCTTGAGGAGTTAATTCCATTAGCAAATCATTCAGCCTTTCAGGCAGCATATTTTCTCCTAATAGTCGACCGGCGCAAAAGCAATTGGGGTTGTCAACGGTAGTTACCAAAATCTCGTGTTAAACGAAGCATAAAATTCTATTCGCGTCTGTTTTTGGCTTATCTGCTTGCGGCTAACCCGAGCGCTCCACAGCACGGCCCAAGGCTTTCAAGAGCCGTTCAGCGTTTCTTGATGACCTCAACAAGTGCGCAGTTTCTATCAAGCCCGATAACTCGGATGCTGAAATCAGGGCGACATCTTCAGAACCGCGCCGATTGATGATGACGATTTCCTGGTTATCGATGACATCAGTCCAAATCTTGTCCAAGTTGGCTCGAGCTTTCGAAAATGTTGTCTGAATGGACATTGAAAACCTCCACGAATTCGTTCTTGAGTGACCTGTGGCATGTAGCCTGCGGAAAATTCGGCCGACACGCAAACGCTTCGTGGATTTGAAATGTTAGAATTCACCGGCGAAATCACTATGGTATCTTACGAAACTTTGTATTTGCCAAGACAATTTCTACCAGCAAAAAGCCCATCGCCAGCAGCAGATAGTTGACAAAAAGCTCCTTATAGCGGGTGTACTCTTTCACTTCGATCTTGGTTTTCTCCAGCTCGCCGATCTCAGCGTAAATCTTTTCCAAGCTGGTTTTGTCGGTGGCGCGGAAATATTGCCCGCCGGTGATGTCGGCAACGTTGCGCAACAACTGCTCATCGATTTCGATGGGCATGCGGACGTAGCGCTTGCCAAAAATCGGATCTTCTACCGGATACAGCGCGTCGCCCACGCCGCCGGCGCCGATGGTGTAGATGCGAATCTTGAAGGCTTTGGCCACCTTGGCCGCGGTGATGGGATCGAGCTCGCCGCGGTTGTTGCGTCCATCCGTCAACAGAATGACCACCTTGCTCTTGGCTTTGCTGTCGCGCAAACGGTTGACGCAGGTCGCCAGTCCCATCCCGATGGCGGTTCCATCCTCGATCATTCCCACGTGAATCTCATCGAGAAATCGTAGCAGGATACCGTAATCCAGCGTCAAAGGACATTGGGTGAAGCTTTGGCCCGAGAACACCACCATACCGATGCGATCATTCTGCCGACCTTTGATGAAATTAGCGGCGACAATCTTGGCAGCTTCAAGGCGGTTCTTCGGCTTGAAATCCTCCGCCAGCATGCTGCTGGAAATATCCATGGCCAGAATAATGTCGATGCCCTCGGTGATCACTTCCGATTCCGTTCGACCTGCTTGCGGGCGCGCAAAGGCGATGATCAAGAGCGTAATGACCAAAACTCGCAAGGCAAAAAGCGAATGCCGGTAGCGCTTGAGCGGAGAGGCCTTGACCGATTTTACGATGCCCAGATTGGAATAGCGCAGAGTTCCTTGAGCGCGTCGACTTCGCTTGATATACCAATACAATAGAGCAGGTATCAGCAGCAACAGCAAAAGAAATTCGGGATTGGCAAAGCGAAACATCTCAGCGGCCCTCACCCTCTACCAATTGCGGTTCCGCCACAGGCGCCGGCTCCTCTTTCTTTTCCCTCGACTCTGTGGACTCGCCGGTAACGATTTCCTCAGTAGGCGCACTGATCACCAATTTGGTTTGCTGTACGAAATCAAAGGCGAGCCGGGTGACGATTTGAGTTTCTTCATCCGTCGGAATGTACTTGGCAAATTTGACTAAATCGCAGGCATCCAAGAACTCGCGCATCATTTGAATGGCGTCCGCATTGATTTGTTCCTGTTTCATTTTATCCAGCAATTGCGTGGTGGTCATTTCCAGAGCGTCCAAGAAATAGCGGCCTTCAACGTATTGCCGAATGATTTCGGAAAGCTCGATATAATATTCCTTCACTTTGCCGGCGCTCAACAGGTCGCCGGCAACGAGCTTTTCTAATGCCTCCAAAGCCAATTCATGCGCCGGACGCGGCGGTTTCTGGCGTTTGGGTAGGAACGACTTGCCTTCCTTCCGCCGCTTAAGGTAATAAAAGCCCACAATGGCAATCGCCAATGCAAGCACAACGCCGGTGATCAGCAGAATGAGATTCTTGTATTCGCGCGGCGGCACCAACGGCATCTTGATGTCGCGAATATCGCCGGCTTGATCGGGATTTAGACTTTGCACCACGATCTTGATCGGCTCGGTTTTGAGAAATTTGCGAGTGGTATCGGTTCCGGTCGAATAGCCAATCTGCAAGGAAGGGATCTCGAATTCGCCGGTATCGAAGGTGGAGACGAGATAATCCGTCTGCTCAATAATTTTGCCGTTCTCTTTGCGCGGCTCCTGCACCTTGTAATCGCGAATCTCGAACATGCCCAGATTGACGGCCAGAGACGGCGTCTGCAATTGCACACCCGGATCATGCGTGATGATGACCGAGTAGCGAATCACATCGCCGATGTGAATGCTGGACCGATCTACTTTGGATTCGATGGAAATTCCGCTGTTCTGGCTGAAAACGGCCGCAACGCTCAGGAGCATCCAAAGCCCAAACGGGAGAAAAATCGCCCTATATTTTAACACAGTCACTTTCATTGTACTTTGGCTTCGAAAAACTGCACGCCTTCTGCCAAGATCATTCTCTCGATGAGAGCTTGATAGGCATCCTGATATTTCTTCCGGTACAAATCCTGCGTCACCTGCTGTTGCACTTCGGATAGCGGCTTTTCCCGAACGACTTTCCCGTCCTTATCCTTTTCGGCATAATCGTCCTTATGCGCGTCGTAATAGAGACCAATGTCGTCATTGGTAATGTCCACTTTGCCAGCTACGCGTTCCTGCAAAAGCTTGCGCACCATGAGCATCTTCTTGGCCTGGAAGGCGCCTTCGATGACCTCAGCGTCCTTGTCCAATTCGGCGCGTTTGGCGGTATCGTAAAGCAATTCGCTGGCGACGAACTCGCGCAAGAATTCCAACTTTTTATCCCTGCTGCGGAACTGCTCGCGTACGGTGGGAGGCAACTGATCGATCTCGAAATCCAAATCGCCCTGGGTGATCTCACGGCTGCCAATGCGGGCTACTACTTCGCCGGGTCGCTTTTTCACCACCTGCGATTGATCCGCCTGCACCGTCTCGTCCAAGGCTTGCTGGGCGTCCGTGGAGCGCTCCAGCCGTTCGAGGCAGGCGATGATTCGCTTGTTGACATCTTCGATCAAGCTGCTTTCCGGATACAGATGCTTTATCTTGAGGTAGAAGGCCAGGGCATTCTCATAGTCTCTCAGCCGATCAAAATAGGTGTTGGCGATGATATAATTGACGTTGGCCTGCTCACGCGCATCAATGTCGTATTCATTCAGATAATATTGATATTGCTCGATCGCTTGTTTGAACAGGGATCGGTTGATGAGATCCCCGGCATACTCGCGCACCTTATCTCCATCCAGCGCCGGCTTTTTCCCGTCACTGCACCCCAACAAACAAGCAATAGCAATCACCCATATTAAGGCGTGCAGCTTGTAAGATTTGAAAAAGTTCATGAGCTCCTCCAAAGAAAACTTTTGAGCGTTCATCGAAAGCGCTTGGCGCGCATGCGAAAGAAGCGAATGAGCGGCTCCACATAGGAAGCATCAGTGCTGATATCTATATAGTCCACATTCATGGAGCGAAATATCTTTTCTCTGGCCAACTTGGTTTGCATGGATCGAGAAGCGAACTCGTCTCGAACCGCAAAATCCGAAGTATCGACCAAAAAAGTTTCCCCGGTTTCCGCATCCTCCAGCTCGATAAAGCCGACATTGGGCAGGGCCACCTCGCGGGGATCGGTAATAGTGATAGCCACGATGTCATGTTTCTTGTTGGCGATTTGCAGCGCCTTTTCATAGCCCGAGCTGATAAAGTCGGAGACCAAAAAGACCACTGCTCTGCGGCTGGTCACACGGGAAAGAAATTGCAGCGCCGCAGAAATATCCGTCTGCCGGCCTTGCGGTTTGTGGTACAAGATCTCTCTGACAACCCGCAAGACGTGCGATTTGCCTTTCTTCGGCGAGACGAACTTTTCCACCTGGTCGCTAAAAACAATCAGGCCGACCTTGTCATTGTTCTTGATGGCCGAAAAAGCCAGCAACGCACACAACTCGGCGGCAATCTCCCCTTTCATCTGCGCCACGGTGCCAAACTCGCCGGAAGAGCTCACATCCACCACCAGCATCACCGTGAGCTCTCTCTCTTCCTCGAACACCTTGACGAACGGATGTCCCATGCGCGCCGTGACATTCCAGTCGATGGTGCGGATGTCGTCGCCCATTTGGTATTCGCGCACCTCGGAAAATTCCATTCCCCGTCCTTTGAATACGGAATGGTACTCGCCGGAGAAAACATCATTCACCAATCCACGGGTCTGGATTTCGATGCGTTTGACTTTTTTGAGGACTTCTTTGGGAATCATTGGATTTTAGATTTCGGATTTTAGATTTCCGATCTTGTCTGATGGATTTGAGGTCACGGCACTTCGGTTTTATTCAACACCTTTTCTTTTGGTAGCCACTTGTTCATAAAGCCAAAGTATGTCGTAGAGCCTTGTCGATTCGCTTCATCGACAACCGGCCAATCTTTCGGTCAATTTCAGCTTCATGGATCGTTGCAAGGTTGTCCGTCATGACCACGGAATCACTGAGCAAACCTGACCTTCTTCCAAACTGAGTAGAAAGTTTGATCGTGACCCGACTTGGATGATTTGCGCGTAACATCTTGCTGGTAATCATGGCGACGATGACCTGCGGCAGGCCAGTTTGCAGGTTATCTGCCCGAACGACGAGTGCGGGTCGTGTCTTTGCAGTGCTCAAATCTGAATGCGGAAAGAGTACCAGGACGACTTCACCTCGTTCATAAGCCGGATTTGGCGGCGTCATAGTTATCATAAATGGCCATTTCAGGACTGTCCCAATCTTCTGCAAAGGTTGCCAGCCGTGCACGAAGATCGGCTGCCTGTACCCTATCTATACCGCGGGCTCGCAGATCAATAGAATGAGGTGAAAGAAACGTTACAATGGCGGGCACCTCATCGGCCAAACCAGCAGGAACCTCTGCTAATTCGATCTTGCCACTACGATATGTACCTTCGATAGCAGTAAACATAGTTACCATCTCCGTTGCTTTTTCACGGGACTTCGATCTTGTTCAGCACTTTCCTCACCACGTCTTCCGGATTGATTTCCTCGGCTTCTGCCTCGTAGGTGATGATGATGCGATGTCGCAGCACGTCCATGCCGATGGACCGAACGTCCTCCGGGGTAACGTAGCCGCGCCGGCGCAAGAAGGCGTGCGCCTTGGCCGCCATGCTCAAATAAATCGAAGCTCGCGGCGAAGCGCCATAGGCAATGAGCTCGTCCAGTTCTTCCAGACCATATTCCTTGGGCGTACGGGTCGCGAACACGATATCGACGATATAGTTCTCAATCTTGGGATCGATATACACTTCGTGAACCACGCGGCGAGCTTTGACAATATCCTCGGGAGTCACTACCGGAGTGACCTGCGGGATTTCCGTCTTGGTCATGCGGCGCATGATTTCCAACTCTTCATTGCGATCCGGATAGCCGATGGACAGCTTGAGCATGAATCGATCCACCTGCGCTTCCGGCAAGGGATAGGTGCCTTCCTGCTCGATGGGGTTCTGCGTCGCCAGAACCAGAAACGGCGCCGGCAAAGGAAAGGTCGAATCACCGATGGTGACCTGGCGCTCCTGCATGGCTTCCAAAAGGGCGGATTGCACTTTGGCCGGGGAGCGGTTGATCTCGTCTGCCAAAACCAGGTTAGAAAATACCGGGCCGTGCTTGGTGCTGTATTTTCCGTTATGCTGATCGTAGATCATGGTACCGACGATATCGGCCGGCAGCAAGTCCGGCGTGAATTGGATGCGCTGAAATTTGGTTTTGATGACCGCGGAAAGCGTTTTCACCGCCATGGTCTTGGCCAAGCCGGGAACACCTTCCAACAAGATATGACCATCCGCCAACAGACCGATGAGCAGACGCTCGATCATGTACTTCTGGCCGACGATGACTTTGCTCACCTCTTGAGTGATTCTTTCGACAAAGGCGCTTTCCTTTTCAATCCTAGCATTGATGGCTTGAATGTCAATGTTCATCTATCCTCCGGGAAAAAGCTTTAATTCCTATTCTATTTTGAAGCTTCTGTTGCCGCGGGACGATAAAGCTCGCCGCGCTGGCTCCTCTGCAAATTCGCTTCCAACAATGTATAGGCGCGGTCCAATTCGCTCTTGTTCATGCTGCCGCCGGAAAACTTGACCAAATCTGCTTTGCTTAATATCTCACTGATTTCCAGCTCACACCTTTCGTCGAGATTTTTGGTGTGCAAGGCTTGAATGATCTCTTCGGTGGTGGCTTCGAGGCCGGGTAGGCTTAACTTTTCACTCAGGAAGCGCCGGAGCAAGCGGGCGAGATAAGCAAAGCTCGTCGAAACATCCAGATCCGGATCTTGCAGATTGATCTGCCCCCTGAGCTGCGCCAAGTATCCTTCTTCCATTGGCACGGCAGCGGCCGCGGCTTCCTGAGCCTTCCTTTCTCGCTCGTTTTTCTTCCGCCGCAACTGCAGAACGGCGCCCGCGCTTACAGCCGACAAAACAAAAACGCCTGCCGCCCAGAGTAGCCAATTCTTAGAACCCGGCTCCGGCAATGGATCTACGACCTTTACCTCGATGCGATTGGTGATGAGTCGATACTCCTTGTTCGTCTCCCGATCGGTGTATTTGATAATGACGCCTTCGACGTACCCCATCCCCAGGCTTTTCGGCTTCAGAGTGAAATCATAGTCTAGAACCGAGGTGTTCTGGCCACCCACCTCGGCCACGCGGTTGGAAGAGGCGTTGGCGATAATTTCTAAATTTTGCACCAATGGGTTGTCGAATTGATGCACTTCGTATTTGTCCAGCTCACCATACCACTCCATGCGAATCGTGAATACTAAGGTTCTGTTTAGTGGAACCTGATTTTTATCCACGGAGGCAGAAAGGCGAATTCCGCTGCCTGCTGAGCCGCCGGTGGTTTGGGTCAGACCATTTGTTACAAGATAGGCAAGAGTGCAACCGACCATGATGAGCGCAAACACACCGCGATATCTTGGAATCATCGTCTATTAGCCTTTATTTTTGAGTTGGGAGTGTATGGATTCCGAAAAGTGCAACACGATTCAGATTCCCCCGAACGGGACCGACCGCACGCCCTTATTCAGTGTTTCGGTTTCGGTTCAGCCCTTGTGTGGCAAAGCAAAAAATCAATTGACTCAGACGAGCAAGGTATTTGAAGGTTCCAGAGAATTTTACAAAAAAGCCGATTGAATCGGCGTCCTGTTGTTCGGAATGACACCAATAGCATCGGCCTGTTGTAGCCAAGTCTTCGCGGCTTCAATTACGACAAGCTGAGTCGTGCTGTTCGTTATTCGGATAAAGCCGTGCGAAAGTAGAAGTCCGCAGTCCAAAATCTATCGCAGAAAGAACTCACTAAATTGCAGCACACCTCTCTTTGACGAGTCGCCAAAAAGCTACTTTTTGGCGACTCCGCTGGAGGCGCTATCGGTATTCGAGGGATTTCCCAATTGAAGCTCGATGCTACTAATATCTTGCCCCAAATGATCGAGCTCCCAGCGGACGGAAGAGGCCAACTCATGGTTCGGGTATTTTTTTAGAAAATCCTGGTACGCCTTGCGCGCTTCATCGAGATTCTTTATGTCATTGGCATAGCGGTAACCAATCATGAAGGTTGACTGGATGACGAAAGAGCTGTTCGGGTATGCATCCACCAACCGCTTATAGGCGTCGACCGACTTGGTAAAGTCCTTCAGATTATTTGCGTAGAGTACCCCCAGACGGTAGAGGACTTCATCCGCTTTGGCGGACTTGGGGTAGGCTTTGAGCAGCTTGTCATAAGCCTTCACCGCCTCTTCCCATTGCTCCTTGTTTTCAAAATCGACGGCTTTTGCGCGCATTTGTTCTTCCGTCAGCTTGGTTCCACAGGCAATAGTCATCGCCAGTGCAAGAAACAAAATACCAAGTCTGTGCCAATATTTCATTCAAAGACCTCCAATCTTTAATTCACGCGGGTTCAACGCAATAAGGGCGTACCGAGTTCCCCAAAAAATCGCGGCGAATTTATCCACTTTTCGTTATAAAATCAAGTGAATTTTCCCTGAGAATGACTTGAACAATCGTTCCCGGCTGAAAGTCGCCCTGCAACAATTTCATCGCTAAGGGATTCACCACTTCTTTCTGAATAAGACGCTTCAAGGGGCGCGCGCCGAATACCGGATCGTAGCCGTTCATCGCCAAATAATTTTCGGCCTCGCCTGTCAGCTCGATGCGCAGGTTGTGCGGCTGCAACAGCTTTTTCACCTGCTTGAACTGCAGGTGCACGATTTTCTTGATATCCTCGCGACTTAGCGAACGGAAAATGATGATATCATCGATGCGGTTAAAGAACTCGGGACGCAACTGCGCCTTGAGCATACGGCTTACTTCTTCAACGATCTCCTCGTGGATGCGATCTTTGTTCTCTTCTGTTATCAGCCGCGACTTTTCCATAATGAATGGCGCGCCGATATTGGAGGTCATGATGATGATGCTGTTTTTGAAATTCACCGTCCGACCTTTGTTGTCGGTCAGGCGGCCTTCGTCCAGCACTTGGAGAAGAATGTTAAACACCTCGGGATGAGCCTTCTCAATCTCGTCCAACAGCACCACAGAATAGGGCCGGCGACGCACCGCTTCGGTAAGCTGGCCGCCTTCTTCATAGCCCACGTAACCCGGAGGTGCGCCAATTAAACGCGAGACTGCATGGCGCTCCATGTATTCGGACATGTCGATGCGCACCAAAGCGTGTTCGTCATCGAATAAAAATTCCGCCAGAGCGCGGGCTAACTCGGTTTTGCCGACGCCGGTCGAACCCAAAAAAATGAAAGAGCCAATGGGACGGGCAGCGTCCTGCAAGCCGGCACGGGAACGGCGCACCGCATTGGCCACCGCTTCCACCGCCTGCTCCTGATTGACGAGACGCTGATGGATGCGTTCCTCCATTTGCAGCAGTTTTTCCTTTTCGCTTTCCAGCATACGGCTGACCGGAATGCCCGTCCACTTGGCCACCACCTCAGCAACGTCCTCATCGTCCACTTCTTCCTTGAGCATTTGCCGATCCTTTTGCAGCTCGATCAATTTGGCATTGGCCTCATGCAAGCGCTTTTCCAGCTCCACCAATCTGCCGTACTTGAGCTCCGCGGCTTTGGCCAAGTCCCCTTCCCGTTCGGCTGTGGCTGCGAGCGTCTTTGCCTGCTCGATTCTTTCCTTCAGTCCGCGCAGCTCGGCGATGATCCCTTTCTCCAATTCCCAATGGGCGCGTAGCTCTTTTCGCTGCTCGCTGAGATCGGCGATTTCCTTTTCCACTTCTTCCAATCGTTTTTTCGAAGCCGCATCCTTTTCCTTTCGCAGCGCCTGCCGCTCGATTTCCAATTGCTTGTGCTTGCGCTCAACTTCATCCAGCTCCACCGGCATGCTGTCGATCTCGATGCGCAATTTGGAAGCGGCTTCATCGATCAGGTCGATGGCCTTATCAGGAAGAAAGCGGTCGGCGATGTACCGATCCGACAGAGTAGCCGCAGCCACTAAGGCGCCGTCTTGAATGCGCACGCCGTGGTGGACTTCGTACTTTTCTTTCAGCCCGCGGAGGATGGAAATGGTGTCTTCCACGGTCGGCTGATTCACTATAATAGGCTGGAAACGGCGTTCCAGGGCAGCGTCCTTCTCAATGTGCTTGCGATATTCGTCCAGAGTGGTGGCGCCGATGCAGCGCAGCTCACCTCGTGCCAAGGCCGGTTTGAGCATGTTGGAAGCATCCATAGCGCCTTCAGCAGCCCCGGCTCCTACCAACGTGTGCAGCTCATCGATGAAGAGGATAATCTCGCCTTCCGCCTCGGTAATCTCTCGCAGCACCGCTTTCAGGCGCTCCTCGAACTCGCCACGATATTTGGTTCCAGCGATCAGCGCGCCCATGTCCAGCGCGGCGATGCGCTTGCTCTTGAGATTCTCCGGTACGTCGCCTTCAATGATGCGATGGGCAATGCCTTCGGCGATGGCGGTCTTGCCGACGCCTGGCTCGCCGATGAGCACCGGATTGTTCTTTGTCCGCCGCGACAAGACCTGTAGCACGCGCCGAATCTCGTCATCCCGTCCGATAACCGGATCGAGCTTGCCGGCACGGGCCAAATCGTTGAGATCGCGGGCGTAGCGCTTGAGGGCTTGGTACTTTTCTTCCGGACTTTGATCAGTCACTCGTTGTGACCCGCGCACCTCTTTCAGCACCTTGAGAATGACGTCGCGGCTCAAGCCACTTTCGCGCAAAAGCTGCCCGGCGGCCGTTTTATCTTCCGTCAAACCCAAAAGCAGATGCTCCACGCTGACAAACTCATCGCGCAACTGGTTGGCGATGCGCAAAGCATTGTCGAACAGATTTCCGGTTTCCTGGGAAAGATAGACTTGGCCAATGCCGCCCGTCACTCTCGGCAGCCTCTTGATGCCATCTTCCGCTCGACTCTTGACCAAGTCCGGATCGACGCCGATCTTTTTCAACACGGTTCGGCTGATGCCTTCTGGAGCCTCCAATAAGCTATAGAGCAGATGCAGCGGCTCGATCTGCTGTTGGTTATGCTCCGAGGCAACGGCTTGTGACCGGCTCAAAGCCTCTTGTGATTTGATGGTCAGCTTATCAAACGAAATCATTTTGGCTCACTTCCTTGCACTGATGACATGTTAGCTTTTTGATTTGCGTTTTTCGATTTGAACCAGAGCTGATGCACAATTGCAGATCGCAAATCAAAAAGCTAACATTAGAAAAAAGGGCGAGAATAAAACCTCGCCCTCTCAATCAAACAACCTCCCGCAGGTTACAAATCTGCCTTATTTCTTATCGTCATCAACCACTTCATAATCGGCTTCTTCAGCCGTCTGCGCGGGTTCTTCTTTGGCACCAGCTTCGGCAGTCGGCCCACCCTGCGCCTGTTCGGCGCCTTGTGCAGCCGTAGCCGCCTCGTACATTTTCGAGGCAGCCTGGTGCCAAACCTGATTAACAGCGTCGATTGCCGACTTGATCTCGTTTACGTTTTCACCCTTCATGGCTTCTTTTAGGCGACCGACAGCCGCCTCCAGCTTGTTCTTGGTATCCGAGTCGATTTTGTCCGCGTTTTCCTTCATGTTCTTCTCGGTTTGATAAACAAGCTGATCCGCCTGATTTCTGGTATCAATGAGTTCACGTCGCTTCTTATCCTCGGCGGCGTGTGCCTTGGCATCGTTCACCATCTTTTCAACTTCTTCTTTGGAGAGGCCAGTTGACGCCTCGATGCGGATCGACTGCTGTTTGTTCGTCGCCCTATCCTTGGCCGACACGTTCAAGATGCCATTGGCGTCAATATCAAAGGTCACCTCGATTTGCGGAATTCCGCGCGGGGCCGGCGGGATGCCATCCAAATGGAACCGTCCGAGCGTGCGGTTATCGATGGCCATTTCTCGCTCGCCTTGCAGCACATGAATTTCCACCGAAGTCTGATTGTCCGCAGCCGTAGAGAATACTTCTGACTTGCGCGTTGGAATAGTGGTATTTTTCTCGATCAGCTTGGTGCTGACGCCACCTAAGGTCTCGATGCCAAGGGACAACGGGGTCACATCCAAAAGTAATACGTCGGTAACCGTTCCGCCCAGCACGCCACCTTGAATCGCAGCCCCCACGGCCACCACTTCATCAGGATTTACACCCTTGTGCGGCTCTTTGCCAAAAAGCTCTTTAGCAATCTGCTGCACTTTTGGCATTCTGGTGGCGCCACCGACAAGTACCACCTCATCAATATCGGCCGCTGTCATACCCGCATCCTTTAGAGCGATCCTGCATGGTTCGATGGTACGCGTGAAAAGATCATCGCAAAGCTGCTCGAATTTGGCTCGGGTCAAGGTCATATTCAGATGCTTGGGGCCGGTATCCGTGGCAGTGATGAAAGGCAAGTTAATCTCGCTCTGGGTGGTAGTCGAGAGCTCGCACTTGGCCTTCTCCGCTGCCTCCTTTAGCCTCTGCAGCGCCATGGGATCCTTGGACAAGTCCACGCCTTCCAGCTTGATAAACTCATCCACAATCCAATCGATAATACGTTGATCCCAATCGTCACCGCCCAAATGGGTGTCGCCGTTAGTGGATTTTACCTCAAAGACTCCATCGCCGATTTCCAAGATGGAAATATCAAAGGTCCCGCCGCCCAAATCGAATACAGCGATTTTCTCATTCTTCTTCTTGTCCAAACCGTAGGCCAAGGAGGCTGCGGTTGGCTCATTAATGATCCTTTTCACGCTCAGCCCAGCGATCTCACCGGCTTCTTTGGTCGCTTGTCTCTGGCTATCATTAAAATATGCCGGGACGGTAATCACCGCTTCAGTGACTTTTTCGCCAAGGTAGTCCTCGGCGGTTTGCCGCATTTTTTGCAAGATCATCGCGGAGATTTCTTGGGGTGAATACTCCTTGTCGTCAATTTTGACCTTTGCCAGATCTGCCTTGCCCCTGACGACTTTGTAAGGAACCTCCTCGATTTCACGGCTAACTTCAGGGTATCGTCGTCCCATGAAGCGCTTGATCGAATAAACTGTTTTCTCCGGATTGGTGATGGCCTGACGTTTAGCCACCTGTCCGACCAAGCGCTCACCTGACTTGGAGAATGCTACGACCGACGGAGTGGTACGCGATCCTTCCGAATTGGGTATGACGACCGGCTCACCGCCCTCCATGACTGCCACACAAGAATTGGTCGTTCCTAAATCAATACCGATAATTTTTCCCATTGAGGGTCTCTCCTTTCATTCCTATTGATCGTCTGGATGAATAGCAAATCAATCTCATCATTTCAGAACCGCTTCGGCGAACCCGAAGTCTGCCCCCGCCACCGTTCGGGATAACTGAAATGCATCCTTGTTTCCGCTTCGCTCCGCGTGGGGTGACGAGATAGCGTTTGCGTCCAAACACCTGTAAGAAAAGTTATCATCAAATACAAATTGAGAATGGTCTTCTTAAACCGGCTCGCCTCGTGCAAAGCCTATGCCATTTCCGAAGCATTGTCGGCCAGCGGAAATAGATAACAAATAAACAGGCACATGACCCGAAAATCATGTGCCTGTCGACGATCACCGTTCCCCCAAGAAAAGAATATTTTGAGGGCCAAGCTGGCGCAATCCCTGCCATCGTGGCCGGGCAGAGAACAAGACTCAAGAATCGCTCAAGCCGCGGCCTTTTCGCCGGGCTTTTTAGCCGCCTGTGAACTCGAATGGGCTTCCGATTTGGATGCCGAGGTGTGGGAGTTTTTGTAATCGGTAATGTAAAAACCGGAGCCTTTGAAAATGAGGCCGCTTCCCCCGGCAATGAGTCGTTCCACCTTGCCCGAACATTTTGGACATTTGCTCAAAGGTATATCGGATATCTTTTGGAAAGCTTCGAAACGATGTCCACAATTTCGACAAAGATAATCATAGTTTGGCATCGCTGAATCTGTCTCCTACTAAATCTTCTCTAATTCTTATCTTCCGGTACGCGCAGCGCTCTGAAAAAACTGCTATCGCCGCGCTTGAGTCTCAAAAGGACGATCTCATCCGCCTTGAGATCATTCACGATGTTTCTGAATTCGCGCACGCTGGTTACAGCCTTCCGATTGACGGATACGATCAAATCGCCCTCGCGGATTCCTTCACGGTCGGCAACAGAGTTAGGCTTTACGTCCGATACCAACACGCCCTTTTCGCCTTCATAGCCAAAGCGCCGGGCCGATTCGCTAGTCAAGTTCTGCACCTCCAAGCCGAGCCTGCTGGTGGTGCTGGTCTTTTCCGACTCTGCGCTGGCCACTTCTTCCGGTCCTGGTCGCTCGCCAAGCTTAATGTCCACCATCTTCTCCCGGCCATCGCGCCAAATTACCACGTGAGCGGTTTTGCCTGGCTCCAAAGAAGCCACATAATTCGTGAGCTGGTCCGGACCATCGATGTCCTGATCGTTCACCTTGAGGATAATATCTTCAGCTTTGATACCTGCCTTGTCAGCGGGGCTATCATCGGTCACACGAGATACCAGCGCACCCCTGGGCCGATCAAGATTGAAGGCCTTTGCCATGTTTTCATCGACCGGCTGAATGTAGACCCCCAGCCAGCCGCGAATCACTTTCCCCTTGCTGATCAATTGCTGCATCACCGACTTGGCCAGATTGATTGGAATGGCAAAACCGATGCCCACATTGGCTTGACCGACGATGGCGGTGTTGATGCCCACCAATTCGCCGCGCAAATTGACCAGCGCGCCGCCGCTATTGCCTGGATTAATGGCGGCATCGGTTTGGATGAAATCCTGATATTGAATCGAGCCGCCGCCGATGGCCAAGCCGGATCGCCCTTTGGCGCTGACGATGCCAGCGGTCACGGTGTTCTGCAAAATGTTAGAAAATGGGTTACCCACAGCCAACACCCACTCACCCACTTCCAGGTCGTCAGAGTTTCCCAATTTAATAGTGGGGAGACCGCTCTTTTCAATCTTTATCACCGCCAGGTCGCTGCCCGGATCCTTGCCGATCACCTTGGCTTTGTACTCCTTCTTTTCGATGTTAACGGTTATTTCGTCGGCGTCCTGAACGACGTGGTTGTTGGTGAGAATATAGCCGTCCGGATTGACGATCACGCCGGAGCCGAGTCCGCGCAGAATTTCTTCGCGTTCCTGATCCGGCACATTAAAAAAGCGACGGAAGAACTCATCATCCATGAATGGGTGTATGGGCCGTTTGACCGTCGCTTGGCTATTGATGGTTACTACGGCTGGATTCACTTCCTTCGCTACCTCAACGAAGGCCTTACTGAGTGTCTGCAAGCCCTGCAGCTCGGCCGAGACCGGTTCAGAAGATCCCAGCGCGACTGTGTTGATGGTCTTGTCTTTGTAGGCAGCAACGCCCTTCGTCATCCAATCGAAATTCGTGGCAACGATCAATCCGGCCAATACGCCCACAAAGATTGCCAGCACTACGATCAATGGAAATATGCGTGATTTCATTTTTTCCCTTTCTCAGAATCGAAATGCAGTCAGTATCGATGATCAATGGTTTAAATAATTCAGTAACCTTATACCAGATGTCGACCGTCAAGTTCCAAAATATTATCTCCAAGCACAGTCAGCCGGACAGATGCGCCAGCAGTGAGAACATGCTTGCTCAATACTTCATTCCGGCTTCCTCGGCAAACTTTCGCAAAATGGCCTTGCTGCTGTCAGAAAGGTTGTTTGGTATCTCGACGTTGATCTTTACATAATGGTCGCCCCTCAGGTTATTCATCGTGGCTCCCAGCCCCTTCAATTTGAAGACCTTTCCATTGGGCGTGCCCGCAGGTATCTTTAGCTCCACTTGACCCCCTTGGATCGTGGCCACGCGAACCTTGGAGCCAAGCACTGCTTGTACTATATTGATGGTCACGCTGCTGTGAATATCCGCTCCCTTCCGCTCGAACATGGGATGTTTTTCCTCCCTGATAGTGAGAATAAGGTCGCCGGTCGGTCCGCCGTTGAGGGCGGGTTCGCCTTGTCCCTTCAGGCGAATTTTCTTGCCGTCCTCGGCCCCCGCTGGAATGGTGACAGAAAGCTTGCGCGTCTTGGTGACTTTTCCCTCGCCGTTACAAGCCTTGCAAGAAGACCCCGCCGTTTTCCCTTTTCCTAAACATTGTGGGCAGGTACGCTTCACGGCAAATGCGCCCAGTCCTACGGAAACCGATCCAGTCCCCGAGCAATTGGGGCAAATTTGCAGTCTTCCTCCTTCGGCGCCGGTTCCATTACAGGCGGCGCACTTTTCATGCCTTTGCACGGAGATGGTCTGCTTGCCGCCATGCAAGGCAATGTCAAAGGGAACACGAATCTCGACGTGCAGGTCTTTTCCCTTTGTCGGGCCTCGTTTCGTCTTGGCGCCGACATCGGCAGTACCGAAGAATTGACTGAACAGATCGTCAAAACCAAAGCTTTCAAAAGAAAAGCCCCCTTTCGAGCCCCTCCTTCCCTGAAAGTTGCCGAATATGGAACTCAGGTCGTCAAAATTGACTCCCCTGGCGGAAGTGAAGCCACCCTGGTCGAACGCTCCAAATTTGCGCATCTGATCATATTGAGCGCGCTTCTTGGGATCGCTCAGGACTGTATTCGCCTCGGAAATCTGTTTGAACCGTTCTTCCGCCGTTTTGTTATTAGGATTAGCATCCGGATGGTACTTTTTTGCCAATTCCCGATAGGCTTTTTTAATCTGATCGGCGGAAGCGTTCTCGGACACGCCGAGTATTTCATAATAGTCTTTTTTAGGCATTATGATCGACCAGCCGTGTTTTGCGCCACCTTAACCTTTGCCGGCCGCAACAATTTATCCTTCAACTTGTATCCCTTTTCCCAAACCTGTAAAACAGTGCCGTGCGGAACCAGGCTCGAGTCCTCCATGATGATCGCCTCGTGCATTTCCGGATCAAAAGGAGAATCTTGCGCCTCGATCACTTCAAGTCCGCGCTTGCGAAGAATCGCCTTCATCTTTTCGTAAATCAGGCTCACTGCTTCACGAGAAAGATATGGGGATTCATTAGCGCTGTCGTGAAACAGACGGTCAAAGTCATCCATAATGGGCAGCACGTCTGAGATGATCTCTCGCATCGAGTCGTCATGCCATTCCGCTTGCTGGCGCAGAACACGCTTCTTATAATTCGCAAATTCAGCCTGCAATTGGCGCAGTTGATCCAAATATTCTCCTGATTTGTCGCCCGTTGCTTCTTCAATCGAAGAAGCATAGGTGATGGGGATGGAAATTTCTTGCTCTGATGGGGCGATCAATTCGTCCACGATTTGGAACCTCGTTGTTTAAGTCCATATCACGAAATTACGTCTTGGCCCATGTGCAAGCTGTGTGCCAGGAATGTCTGTGCCTGCCAACGTACAAGCTTTAATACATTTGGATAGCTTTGGAAAAACGCACATAGCATGGAGAATGAGAATGCGACTTGTCATGATGGCAGAATCTATGCCGCCCCAATACCTTGGATGGCTGCTGCAACTTGAAGGCTATGCGAAGAGCATGGGTTGGCTCACCCGGATTTAATAATTTCAGCGGCTCGGATTCCTGTTTTGCGAACATCGGCCCTGCTGACCGAACAGACATAAAAAAAGGAGGCCAGTTGGCCTCCTCCATTTCAATCGGGATTCGATTAGTCATTGTCCCGCAAGAGCAATAACCTAACCAATTGTAGAACGGCCATCGTTGCGGCGGCCACATAAGTCAGGGCGGCAGCATCCAGCACCTTTTTAGCGCCGGCAATTTCGTCTTGGCGCAAATAGCCGCCCGAGCTAAGCTGGGCGATGGCCCGACTACTGGCATTGAATTCGACCGGCAACGTCACGACACTAAAAAGCACGGCTCCGGCAAAGAACAGAATCCCGATATCGGTGAGAAAAGGAATTCTAAAAATGAACCCGGCGATGAATAAGGGCATTGCCAAGGTGGAGCCAAAATTGGCTACCGGATAAAGGCTCTGGCGAATATTCAACGGGCCATAGGCCACCTTGTGCTGCAACGCGTGCCCGGTTTCGTGAGCGGCCACTCCCAAAGCGGCCAGCGAGTTGGAATGATAGACTTCGCTAGATAGCCGCAGCTTCTTTTGCCGGGGATCGTAATGGTCGCTCAAAGTGCCGCCGGTTTCTTCGACAGTGACATCGTGAATACTATTGCGGTTCAGCAAGCTTTCGGCCACTCGCGCACCGGTCATTCCCGACGCCGTACGAACTTGGCTCATTTTCGCAAAGGTGCTTTTTACTTTTATCTGTGCATAGATGGTTAGAGCCAAGGCAGGCAAAAGCAGTACCAAGTCCATTGTGCTAAAGAAAAACATAGTCGCTCCTTATTATTTCGCTAACATTTGTTTGTCAATCTTCGTTCGTCCTTTGAACTGTGAAAGCATCGCATATGTTTCAACAGTGGACGCATCCGGGTTATTCGCTCGCTTTCGCATTCCAGCAAGCGGGCCACAGGGAGCACAAAAATCGCTCAGTATCCCATCCTGGAACAAAATGACCGACCGCGTTCAACTCTTTTGCTCGGCCTTGGGGAAAAATCTGTTTTTGAGTCTCTTCAAGCGTTCGATTATTTTATCGCCGGTAGCTGGAAACAGCAAGAAGATAGCCAAAAAGATCAATATCCAGCCGGGCATAATGGGTAGTACCAGGCCGACAATGCCAAGAATCAATAACGGCACCGCGTACCAGGCCTTTCGCCTTCTGAAACGCCTAATGTCTTCTCGCAGATTGGAATTCTTCACCAATGACACCTATTGATTACCTCAATTCAAAACGAATTCAACCGAGCCAAGCTGGACGCCGTTTTCATCCACAATTTGGACCTGCCAATCGCCGGCTTTTTTGTACGACATTTCTTTCTTGCTCCACAGCTTACTGTTTCTGCCGTCTCCGATCAGGCGATATTCCGCTACCTGCTCGCCCCGGTGAATCCAGCGATGGTACACCACAAAGCCGCCGTTCGGTCCGGAGACGGTCGTGTGGCAGAACAAATAATCGGTATTCCTGGTAAAGACAGCTTTGGCCAAAACAGGCTTGCCGTCTTGTACATCCAAACAGATGACCGCCGCCTCCAGCTTTATGGGTCCAGGCTCCGCCGCTTCCGGTAGCGGCTTTGGATTGCGCTGCGGCGCATCCGAATTCCTCGAATTGGGGGACAAGACCTCTTGCACTGCCATTTCTCCCTGGTGCCGGCCGCCGGTTTTCCGATACTCAAAAACAACGAGAAATCCGACTATCACAAAAAGGATCTGCAATAGCCAAGACGGTTTAAACTCGAAAAACCTACTCATTCTTGCTCAGGATGGCTTATCCAATCTCAAGGTCGCTTATCTTAGATGCCTGACCCGTCAATTTTATGCAAATTTTTTGTCATGATCAGTTTGTTACCCACCAATGGATCGATTTCATAGCGCACCTGATCAACCGAGCGGCGAATAAGATGCAATCCCATGCCGCCGGTTTTGCGGTTTACCACCGCTTCGATGACGTCAAAATCTTTGGTCTTGTCCACCTTGAAGCCTTCGCCCTGATCGATCACGGAGATGACCAATTTCTCCCCAGCGGTTTCCACCGCCACTTTTACGAAGCGATTCGGATCCGAATGGTAGGCATGCTCGACCGCATTCAGGCAAGCTTCGTACACCGCCAACTTGATTTTCCCCAACTCCGGTTCCGCAAAGCCCATGTTCCTGGCCAGACCGGTGACAAAATCGCAGGCATGATACAATGCATCCACGCGGCTGGGTATCTCGATGCTGTTTTTGTGGGCCGACCGAATCGGCGCCGTACCGGGTGAAGTGATCGGCGCTGCCGGCCTATCCGGCAAAGGATAGGCCTCTAAGGCAATTCTTGCTCGCATCTCAAATTCAGACACCACGGCCTCCTCATCTGAGGAAGCCGTCAAGTAGCTGAGCGGATTAAAAGTGAGCAAATTATTTTGTGCCACATTCCCCATGCGGATGATCTGCAAATCGCCGCCTTTTCTGCGCGCGCGCGCCGTCAGCTCGAACAGCAGCACAATGAGGCTGGGCGGCAGCTCCCGCAATTGCTTCAAATCAAGGATAAAGTAGCGGAAGTTTTGCCGGTATGCTTCCTCAAATGCCGACAAAATACAGGGGACCATGGAAATGTCACGCGCCGATCCTTGCGGAATCAGCTTGATAATGTTTCCTTGCTCCCCCTCGATGCTGACTTTTACCAGCTCATTCTCTATCATTGCATTCATGTCCCAGACGCCATGTGTGAGGCATAATCACAATCCAAGAGACATTCCGGATTGATGCGTCGTCTCCACAAAGCGGCAAACAGCGTCCCGGCGAACCACTACCACGGGGTCTTCTGCGCACGACTGCCGGCCAGATTACGTTCCAAGAGTTTTGGTCTTAACAACTCGCGCTTGAGAACTTTACCCAACAAATTCTTCGGCAACTCAGGTCGGATGACGATTTGCTTCGGTATTTTGAACTTGGCCAATTTGCCTTGGCAAAACTCCAACAGCTCTCTTTCTGTTGCACTCGCACCTGCAAACAGTGTGACAAAAGCCTTGACGGTTTCTCCATAGTATTCGTGTGGAATGCCCACGGCCGAGGCCTCGGCTACCTTGGGATGTTCCATCAGAACCCTCTCCACCTCGCTGGGATAAATATTATACCCGCCGGAAAAAATAATGTCTTTTTTCCTGTCGACGATATAAAAATATCCGTCTTCGTCCATACGGGCAATGTCTCCGGTGCGCAGCCAGCCATCCGCCGAAAGCACTCTCGCGGTTTCGGCCTCCTGACGCCAGTAGCCGCACATGACTTGCGGTCCGCGCACCTCCAGCTCGCCGGTGGCACCGACCGGTAAAGGCTTGCCGGAATTCAGATCGACAATCCGCGCATCCGTGTTCGGCCAAGGCAAGCCGATGCTGCCGTCTTTCACTGTTCCCGAAATTGGGTTGCAGTGGGTTATCGGCGCCGCTTCGGTGAGGCCGTAGCCCTCGATCAGCCGGCTGTTGGTGAGCCGCTCGAACTGCCTTCGTAAAGCCGAAGGTAACGGAGCGCCGCCGCTGATACAAGCCCGCAAAAACGACAAATCCATACTCCGACCGTCCAGAGAATTGACGATAGCAGAGTACATGGTCGGCACGCCAGGGAAAAGCGTCGCTTTGTATTTTCTGATGTCCCTTAACACTCGCTTGACCTGGAATCGCGGCTCAAGTATCAAGACGGATTTCGTCAACAGTGCCAGATGATGCCCGGCCGTCATGCCGTAGCTGTGAATGAACGGTAAGGCGGCCAAGATGACCTCCCTGCCCTCCCGAATGTCGCCAAGCCAAGCCCTGGCTTGCAGAACGTTGGCGACCACGTTCTTGTGGCTGAGGATGGCAGCCTTGGGCGTTCCGGTCACACCGCCCGTATACAGCAAAATCGCCGGTTTGTTCGCATCAACTTTGACAATGCTGTCAATGGGCTTGCTCGGCAGGAGCTGGCGGAAAAAAAGCGTATCGATGCGCCGGGCGATTCTTTCTTGAGTCTTTTGCAGCCGCTTTTTGAATTGAAATGCAAGATTCAGAATAGGCGGCATGTACGTTTCGATGCAAGCGATGATCACTTTGCGCAGCCGGGTGCGATCTTGGATGCGCGCAATGCGCGGATAGATTCGATCCAGCACAATGATGACCTCGGCGCCGCTATTCACGATTTGATAATGAATTTCCCGCTCGGATAGGAGCGGATTGATTGGCACGACCACAGCACCCAAGTACAAAGTCGCCCAATAGCTGATCAGAAATTGCGGAATATTCGGCAGGCAAATGGCCACCCTGTCGCCGGCAACGATCTCGTTTTGCTGCAAGCCGGCCGCAAAGCGAAGCGCCAATTTGTGCAGGTGACGATAGGAAATCTTTCTGCCGAAATAGATCATGGCGGTATTCTTGCCGTTTCCCTGCGCGGCGGCGAGCAAGAGATGGCTGAGCGGGTAATCCGGAATGGGGATGTCATGCGGTACACCAGGATCATAGTGAGCAAACCAAGGACGCTCTTCCGCAGTCCTGCGGCGAGGAGCCGATGCGAGTTTTTCCAGGGCATCAAAACCGCTTCTCAGAGCGGATTTGACGACAGGAAGTACTTTCTTTAGCGTCGACATGGTAAAGTTCGGCTCGCTTGGGCTATTTAAGAAAAATGTCCAAAAGACAACTCTGACTGTTTGGCTCTACCGCTCCTTCACAGCCAACGGCCCAAAGAGCGGTACAATGGCAAATGATGGGAATCTGAAAACGCGATCTTGCCACCTAGTTATTTCTTGCGAATTACCATGGCCGGGAACCGTCCGACAGTAATGAAAATTACGGGGTATCTCACCGCAGCCATGAATGTCATTCCTTTAAAACCTTTTCTGGTAGAAGCACAGGCCACAAGCCGGGCTTTGTCTGCATATCCGGGGGAAATGCCTTGGGCATGACATTTCCTATTTGTCTTACCAAGTGTAGGTCGGAAAGAAATCAGGCCTTATTTCCGCAATCACTCTTCGTCCTGTTTTCAGCCGCTCCAACCAATGGCAAATCGTATCGATGCGTCAACTACGCAGATCCACGCAAAATGTTTTACTCGGAATCCGGCCTATTCTCATCGCGATAACTACAACTTCTCCCCTACATTAAATATATTCGAGTCTAGAGGGAAAAGCAAGAAATAATTTGGGGGAGTTGACCAGCTTTATTACGGAAACTCATTATTTTCCGCCTCCGTCTCGACGGTCAAAGCGAAATGCCCGCCAAATAGAACCTGAATTTTGCGTCAATTCCTTACCCGTCTTCGCTTGAGAACGAACTCACAGGCCTAAAAACGCAAGCCGCTCCATAACTGCTCCTGCCTATTGGGGGACATGACACCGTCAGGTGACGATCAGCCTTGAGTGTGCGATTTTAATCCTCGGCGGATGAGGTTTACGCCCCCGTACAGGTCAGGTGGAAAATGCCATTTCCCTATGCAACCGCCTCCACCCGCTCTTCTTTTGCTGCCGTTACGAAAATACCCGCAGGACCGACCACCGGGCATTTGGTTTCGCAAATGCCACAGCCGATGCACAAGTCCTCAACTACGTAGGGGAATTTCACCACCCGCATCTCGCCATTCGGGCCGCGCGCTTCGTGAACATCGAATTTGATGGCTTTGTCCGGCAAGGGACAATGCTCTTCGCAAACCAGGCAGTCCTCCTGCCGGTACCAGGGAATGCAGCGGCTTTTGTCAAAATAGGCCATGCCCATTCGGAGCTTTTGTTTGCGCTCTAAGGGCAACTCCTGAATGGCATTGGTCGGACAAACTTGACCGCAAAGTACGCAGTTGTATTCGCAATAGCCAATGCGCGGCACGGCGATGGGCGTCCACATGCCTTCCAAACCGCCTTCCAACAGAGAAGGCTGCAAACAGCCGCCGGTCGAAGCGCAAATGCGCACACATTCTTGGCAGCGGATGCAGCGGTCGAGGAATTCGCTTTCAGGTATCGAGCCGGGCGGACGAATGGCCAGTCCTGTTTTATTGCGACTCACGGCGGCCGTCTTTATCACGGCTAAACCCGCCAGACCGGCAATGGAAGCCTGAATCAGGCGACGGCGGGAGAGGTCGATTTCATTGTTGCCGGTATTCTTACCCCATTTGTAGGCAACCGCATGCGGCTTGCATATCGAGACGCATTCGCCGCATTCGATGCATTCTACCGTGTTCGTGATGGCATAATCGTCTTCAATGGCATTCATTTTACAGCCGGTCTGGCAGAGGCTGCAACTGTTACAAGCTTCACTCACATATCGCTTGGTCAAGCGGAATTTGGAAAAGATGCCCAACAAGGCGCCTAAAGGACAGAGATTCCGGCACCAAAAGCGGCGGCTGACCATCCCCAGAGCAAGTATGCCGGCAAAGATCGCAAAAATGATCGCGCCTTCAAAGAATTTTGGCTGGGCAATTGGCAAGATCGTTCTTTGCGCGAAATCAAAGGCTGCGTAGGCTTGGTCTTCGATTAGGCCAATGGAAAGCGCAGCGGCGAAAAGCCCATTTGCTAAAAAGACAAATGCAGGATATAGAACGGTAGTCATGGTCCTGGTCAGGAGGGCAATGGGATCGAAGAACCAGACGAGCTGCAGGGAAAAAACTGCCGCAACCGTGACAGCGGCCAGAATGGCGAATTTCCAGGAACGGAATCTCAGGCTTTCTCTGACTCTGGGCTTACGCTTCTTGCGACGGATCAACCGGTCGCTACCATCGATCACCGTTCCCAGGGGACAGATCCAGCCGCAGAAAAAGCGACCCAATGGGATGGTCAGAGCCAAAATGACCAAAGCCAAAAACATTTCGCCGATAAAAGCCCGTGAGGCGATCATCGTCGCCAGAGCAGCCAAGGGACTGGCCTGCAAGAACACATCCACCGGCTGTTGGCCGCCAAAAGGATAGCGGGCACGCAAAAACAGGACCATGAAGAGGAGAAGGAAAAAAATCTGCGAGATTCGACGCGCGGTTCTCATAGGGCCATGCTCAAGCTTTACATTTCTCGCGGGCCCACATCATGCCGACAGGGTAATTTCTTTCGTTTTTACTTTGGCAAGATCCCTCTTTCCCAAACCCCGATCTTCCGCGATCTTGAGATACTCGAGCTCTTTCGAGTCCACGTCGAAAAGGGTAGCCGCATAGGCGTCGACAGCCACGCGGTCGGTGCCGGCAATCATCGTCTTCGTTTCTGCCACGTCAGCCAAGTTGCCGCCCGAAGGACCATTCTTGAGCAGGATACGATAGGCATCGATGATTGTCAAGCTCGGCTTGATCGCCAGATTGATATCGACGATCTTGGTCATGAATTTGTTGTGCAAATCTCCCCGATCTCCGCCCAAAAGTCCCATAATGTTCTTGAAGCCAAGAGTGACTCGCGAAATAGAATGATCCTTGGCAATCGGCATATTGATAAAAACGTCGGACTCCAGCACATCCTTGTAGAATGGCCAGGATTTCACGATTTGACCATCCGGTATTTGCACCATTTGGAACCGGCTTTCGATAATATGGCGGACTTCCGCCCCGGCATCTTTGGCCGCTTTCTCAATGCCGCTGCGCGTATAGCATCGTTGCGGCTGGTTGCAAGTGCGATCCAAAACGCGCACCCGGCTGGCGCCGGCCTCGAGGCACATTTTCACCATCTCGCCAACTGCTTCCGGATTGGTGTTGGCTGCTTGTTCCGGCAGCCGATCCCAGCCAATGTTGGGCTTGAGCAGAACGGTCTGCCCCTTCCTTACGAATCGAGCCATGCCGCCCAATTCTTCCACAGCCTTGCGTACCATCGCCGCTGCGCTGCCGTTCTTGACCGCTACCAATTCCGTTTCAAAGCCGGCCGAGGTAAGATTGGAAAATGCAGAAAAAGAAGTGAGCGCCGCTCCGGCAACCGCCCCCTTTATGATGAATTGACGTCTACTAATGTCTTCCATGTATTTCCTCATACAGAATTTCTCTCCGCCAATCACTTCTACTGCGAGATTTGTAGGACAAAAACGAATCCTTCTTACAAGGGAAAAGTATGAAAGAGCCTTATACGACAAAGCCCGCCACCTTGGGCGGGCCATGACAACCTGCTTCATCTTCTTCCAAAGCGGGCTTGGCTCTGAAAAATTAAATATCCACGTTCTAGATACTTTTTCGCCTTTCCAAAAATCTTTCCAGAAGACTGAACTTGGTATTTAATGCGTGTGCGGAAGGCGGGACTTGAACCCGCACGCCGTTAGGCACCACCCCCTCAAGATGGCGTGTCTGCCAGATTCCACCACTTCCGCAAAGAAAACATTCTAATACGGACCTGCAGGATTACTTGGAAGGCGGCGTGGTACCCGGCTGCTCGGGAGTCGCTTCAGGGATCTGCGGCAAGGTGCGCGCCGGCGAAGACATACGCCTCTCCCGCTCCTGCTCTACCAGACTCCGCTGCGAGACGTTCCCCCGCGTCATCAGTCCGGTAATGAGCGCCAGCAAGAGAAACAGGGCGGCCAGAATGCTGGTGATTTTCGTCAGGAACGGGGCCGTGCCGCGTCCGCCAAATACACTGCCCATAGCGTCCAAGCCGCCAAAGCTTCCCGCCAATCCACCACCCTTGCTGGATTGGATAAGGATAACAAAAGTCAAGAGAACGCTAACGATCAGAAATAATCCGATTAAAACTGAGTACATTCCGTCTCCAAAATCATGGAAGGTAACAGATAAAGTACATTTCGAAAACAGGGTCCTTTGGGATGTCCCACGCTTGCGCACTACCCGGCAGCCCGAAGATCATTATGCCTTAATAATTCCTATAAAGGAAGCAACATCCAAGCTGGCGCCGCCGATCAGTCCGCCATCGATGTCCGGTTGAGAAAGCAGCTCGCCGGCATTGCCCGGCTTCATGCTGCCGCCGTACTGAATGCGCACCTTCTCGGCAACGATCTCATCGTACATCCGGGCGAGCAAATCACGAATGAACTTGTGGGCATCTTGGGCCTGCTGCGGAGTTGCCACCACGCCGGTTCCGATCGCCCAGACCGGCTCGTAGGCAATGATGATCTTTTCCATATCAGCGGCTGTCAAGCCCGTCAGGCATCCGAGCACCTGTGACGCTACCACCTCTTCGGTACGGTTGGACTTCCTTTCCTCAAGCGTCTCACCCACGCAAACGATGGGGAGCAACCCGGTTTGCAGCGCCCGCTTTATTTTCTTGTTGACAGATTCATCCGTCTCGTGAAAGAACTGCCTGCGCTCCGAATGGCCGAGGATGACATAATCGCAGCCGGCCGATTTCAACATTGCGGCGGAGACTTCGCCGGTGAAGGCGCCTTTTTCTTCCCAGAAAATATTTTGTCCGCCCAAAGCAATTGGGGAATCTTTTATGACTGTGTGAACGACCGTCAAATCAGTGAACGGCGGACATATTACCACCTCAACGCCGACGCCATCCTGCAAGCTTGCCTTCAGCGATTCGGCAAATTGCACTGCTTCGCCGACGGTCTTGTTCATCTTCCAGTTGCCGGCAATGATTCGTTTACGCATTGGTTCCTTATTCAAAAGAGGGCTGAGAAGGTATCCAGCCCTCTGTTCGTTCTCCATCAAAAATCAAAGTGATAGGGCGGCCATCTTTTCCAGCAGATCGACGACGCGGCAAGAGTAGCCCCATTCGTTGTCGTACCAGGAAACGACGTTGACAAAATTGCTGGTCCCTTCCATCACCATGGTGGACAGGCCGTCAAAAATGGAAGAGTGGGTATTGCCGATGACGTCCGTAGACACGATCGGATCTTCGGTATATTGGAGGATGCCTTTCATCGCACCGGCTGCGGCGGCTTTCATGGCTCCGTTCACGTCCTGAACGGTTACGTCTTTATTCAACTCGGCCACAAAGTTTACCACCGAGCCATCCGGTACCGGAACGCGCATAGCGAAACCGTCCAGCTTGCCTTTGAGTGCGGGAATAACCTTGCCGACCGCACGAGCCGCTCCGGTGGTGGTAGGAATGATCGACATGGCGGCGGAACGAGCGCGACGCAGATCCTTGTGTTCCAGATCCAAAATGCGCTGATCATTGGTGTAGGCGTGCACGGTGCACATATAACCGCGTTTGATCCCGAACGAATCCTGCAGGACTTTGGCAACCGGCGCAAAGCAATTCGTGGTGCAGGAGGCATTGGAAACAATCTTATGCTCGGCCTTCAAATCTCCTTCATTGACACCCAATACGATGGTAGCATCGATTTCGTCTTTTGCAGGCACAGTCAAGATCACCTTCTTGGCGCCGGCTTGCAGGTGCTTGGCAATCTGCTCGCGCTTGGTGAATTTGCCGGTGGATTCGACAACCACATCGATGCCCAGATTTCCCCACGGAAGGAGAGCCGGGTCTTTTTCGGCAGAGACCTTAATGGTTTTGCCGTTGACGATCATCACATCGCCCTCTGCTTTGACCTCCTTTTGATATGCACGATGAACCGAATCATATTTTAGCAAATGCGCCAGAGTCTTGGCATCGGTAATGTCGTTCACCTGTACGATTTCGATATTCTTTCTTTCCATCGCAATGCGGAAAACCAAGCGCCCAATGCGCCCAAAACCATTTATAGCAACCTTTGTCGCCATCTTTTCCTCCAAAGCCATCAATCGATTATTATTCTTTTTGCAATAGACCTGTGAGGTTTCTAAAACCTCACAGGTCTAATCAGCTATGCCTTACCGGCACATCCCAAAATGTGTAGTTTATGTCTAACCATTTCTTTCAAAGCATCGCGAGCCGGCCCGAGATACTTGCGCGGATCGAAATTCTCCGGATGCTCGGCGAACTCTTTTCGGATCATCGCCGTCATGGCCAATCTCAGATCGGTATCGATATTCACCTTGCAGACAGCGCCTTTTACGGCTCTGGTAATCATCTCTTCCGGCACGCCCTGAGCTCCCGGAAGCTTGCCGCCGTACTTGTTGCACATTTCCACAAATTCTGGTAAAACGGAAGACGCGCCATGAAGCACCAGCGGAAAGCCGGGCAGCGCTTTTTCGATTTCCGCCAATCTATCAAAATCCAATTGTGCTTTGCCTTTGAATTTGTAAGCCCCGTGGCTGGTGCCGATGGCCACCGCCAGCGAGTCGCATCCAGTTTTCTCAACGAACATCTTGGCTTCCGCTGGATTGGTATAAATGGCGTCCCGATCCGACACGCTGACGTGCTCTTCGATTCCCGCCAAGCGGCCCAATTCCGCTTCCACCACTACGCCGCGGGGATGCGCATATTCGACGACCTTTTTGGTCAGAGCTATGTTTTCCGCCAAAGGCAGATGAGAACCATCGATCATGACGGAAGTAAACCCACCGTCGATGCAGGATTTGCACAACTCAAAGCTATCGCCATGATCCAAATGCACGACGATGGGCAGGTTCGACAACTCCAACGCCGCTTCAATAAGCTTCATCAAATAGGTATGTTTGGCGTAGCTGCGCGCCCCTTTGGAAATCTGCAAAATCAACGGCGCTTTTTCTTCTTGTGCGGCCTCAACGATACCCTGGATGATCTCCATATTATTTACATTGAACGCCCCAATCGCATAACCACCCTTATACGCCTCTTTGTATAACTC
>DYKH01000009.1:55176-74713 GCA_020722685.1 Caldithrix sp.
GCACAAAAAAAGGCCGGTCACTCACCTTTGCAGGAGAGCTTCCGGCCTTCGCTAGATATGGAGCATAGCGATGCGGGCAAAGCAGGCTATGTGGTGCAGAAATTCTTTGCTATCTAAGCTGCATGATCGCTTCACTCCGGGTGCGTGATGAGACTTCCAGACCTCAAAGGCCGCGGAGGCCCTTGAGGTCTGAGTGAGTCATATGATATTACTTTGTCATCACCATTTTCTGGATCGAAGAATAAGATCCAGAATGTAATTCATAGAAGTAAATTCCTGAGGGAGCTATACCGCCCAGCTCATCACGACCGTCCCAAGTGATGGTGTAGCTGCCGCTGTTCATCTTCGCATCGACCAAAGTCCGAACTTTTTGGCCCATCAAATTGTAGATAGAGATGGTCACGTCAGCGGGGCCGGCGGCTTCCAGAATCTCGAACTCAATGGTCGTTGACGGATTGAACGGATTCGGATAATTCTGGTGCAGAATAAAAGTCTGTGCGACCTTATTATCCGACTTTCCTGCCGACGTGGACACGCCGCTGGTCACTTGAATCTGTTCTGCGGCTGCCACTTGTCCGGGCTGCTGCTTGCCCCAAACGTACACAGTCTCGCCGTTGGTAATCTGGGAGGAACTGACGATGTTATAGCTTTGGTCAAGGACCACAGTTTCGGACGTAACGGCAAAGTCAGTTCCGGCGACGGTGACACTGCTGGCAGAGACACTCTCCACCTCGCCTTGCATTTCCATACCAAACACCAGGTCATCGTCGATTTTGATCAAGAAAGCCAGCAAAGAGCCGTCGGTTTGCTTCTTGGCTTTCACCTCGACTCGTTGCCCGACTTGCAGGTCGGCAAAAGTGCCCAGACGATCATGTTCGATAAGAATAACCGTGTTCGCATCAACCTTCACGACGATCCCCAAGACCTCGAGGGTCATATTAGCTTGATCGAGATTGGTAACGACACCCTCGATCTCCATGGCTGCCTGAGCCAACGGCACTACCACGATCCGGACCGCCAGCAAGGTTCCATCTTCTTGTTCTGCGCCACGAACGCCCACGCGCATGCCGACCTGAAGATCTGCAAAGCTCAATAGCGTGCGATGGGCGCCGACAATCTTTGTTTCCGAAGTGACAGTAAATGTCAATCCCAAGACCGTGATCGTCTGATTGGCCGAATCGATGCTTTCGATCTCGCCAATCACCCCAGCCTGGAGAGTGTGAAAGTCTTCGACGACAATGCGCAATGCAAGCAGTGTTCCATCGGTTTGCGGCACAGCTTTTACCTTCACAGTCTGTCCAACCGCGAGATCGGCTAAGGTAATGGATTGGCGGTGATCATCAAGAATGAGCGTATTTGCATCGATATAAAATGTTGCTCCAAGAACGACGATATTGTCCGTTCCGATTGCCTCGATGACGCCGGTCACCTCTACTTGCTCTTGCAGCATCAGTTTGACCTCAATCCGCGTGGCGAGCAAGGTTCCGTCCGTCTGAGTCGTTCCCTTTACTTCGACCCGCTGACCCACTGAGAGATCATCGACGGTCAACGGCTGGTGATGCGAGCCTTCGATAACAGTGTTAACGTCGATGGCAAAGGTTACACCCGAAACGGTAATACTGGTCGAGCTGATCGCTTCGATGAAGCCAAAAATTTCCACTTCATCCTTTTCGTCCTCGTCTTCGACTTTGATCAATACCGCCGTTAAGGTGCCGTCAGGCAAGAGCAAGCCCTTGACCTCCACGCGCTGGCCGACCTGCAAATCTGCAAAGGTAAGTCGTCCCCGTTCTTCGCCCATAACGACCGTTAGTTCATTAACGGTGAAGGTCTTGCCTGCGACCGTGAGGCTGGTCTCCGTTTTGGCTTCGATCTCGCCTTTAACTTCGATCATGCGGTCGCCGAGACGCATTTCCAATTTTATGCGAAGGGCCAGAAGGGTACCATCGTTCTGCTTCTGCGCCTTCACCTCTACGCGCTGCCCCACCTGAAGGTCCAAAAAGCTAAGAAGGGTGTGCATGTGGCCTTCAATGACTGTCAGTACGTTGACAAAGACTTCGGTATCTCCAACGGTCAATGAACTGGCACTCAAGGCGGTAATGTTTCCTTCTAATTCTATCCATTCGTCCTGGTCCTGATCACCACCGTGACCGTTTTGTCCGATGGCCTGAAGCGGAACCAAGGTCAAGAATGTACTTAGAACAGCCACCACGAAAAACCAGATTGTATTTTTCTTTTTCATTCAATCCTCCTTTTCTGTTGTTTAACGGTTCGGCGTCTTTTATTCGGCCCTCGTTGGGCAAAGGCCATGCCATGATAAACGCGCGGACGGTGGGAATAGGGACAATTCTGAGCTTGCAGAGAAGGTACGAAACCAACGGATTGGACATGCCCGGCCATTCTTGTGCACAGCATTCCCATGGGCGTGCAAGAATTGCGCATCCCTAAGGGTGGCTTGCAATTCGGTTTGGCGGAAAGGTAGTTACGGCAAAAAAATGAGAGGTTGGGGCTTATTCGAGCATTTAAAAGTGATAGTCGAAGCTAAAGGAGATTAGGCCATATCGGATGCCGGGGGCAAGGTGGAAGGAAAGCCGTTGCGGAATTTCCTCCCGAGATTTTACCAATGCGGCGTCAATGTAGGAGTAGAGCCAAAGGCTGGCGCTGGCCAAAAGGAGCGTATTGCGAGCCTTAAGAAGCCCATTGTAGGTATTGTATTTTGATTCTATCTCTGTTGGCATCTTTGCCGCACGATAAGCGTCATGTGCTTGGCTCTGAGCAATATGTAAGGTGATGACGCCGCCCAGGCTGGCACCCGCGACGGTGAGAAGCAAATACCCCTTGGTTTTCTGCCCCTTGTATAATTGCCCCCATCCGGGCGCTACAAGCGAGCGGAGCGCGGCGCCACTACGCTTGTCTTCCAGCATAATGTAGCGGATTTCTCCCGGAGTTGATGCCGATTTGTCGATCGTAGAAGAACGTGAGCGCTTTATCTCCTCAAAGAGGGCGATTATCTTTGGCGAGGTATAAACAGGATCCAGCGTCAATTCTGGCGCCAAAGAAAGTGCAGCGCCAAATTGAATTTTTGCGGAATCGATCTTTCCCAGCGCGAATTCTATAAATCCAAGATGGGTATGCAGGGTCACCAACTGTTTGGGAGAGAAGCGTCCATGATTTTTTAAAGCAATGCGGGCTTTTTCTTCTCCGTCGGCGTAGCGAAGGCTATCGTAGTCCTGGATGATTTCCTCAATGATTTGTTGGGAATCCGCTTGCGCCAAAGCCGTTGCCGAACAAAACAATGATAGCATGAGCGCCGCTACTTGTATCTGGTACTTCATGGCTTGGGCTTTGACCTATCGAATGAGCGTGAGTTTGCGAGAAGCGGTAAGATTGCCGGCTTGCAGAATATAAAAATAGATGCCGCTGGCTACATCGCGTCCGCCTGCGTCTGCTCCGTCCCAAGTCACCGCATAGCTTCCCGATGCTTGCGAATCATCAACCAGAGATTTTATAGTTTGGCCGTTTGCGTTCACGATCAGCAAATTAACCCGATATGGCCTTGCAGAAGGCGGCAAATCATAGACGATGGTCGTTTGGCCATTGAAAGGATTCGGGTAGTTTTGTGCAAGTCCGAAATCGGTTGGGTTTTCTTGTTCTCTTTGTTTGACTGCGGTGGGAGGCGGCGTGTATTCTTCTACCAGATCGAGTACTTTGGCATGCGGCATGACTGACCGCCCGCCAAAAACATAAATCTTGCCGAATGCAGCAGCGGCAGCCAAGCCATCCCGCGCAACGCTCATCGCCTCTGTCTTTTCCCACGTCCCCTCGGACAAGATGAGCATCTCAGCATCAGGCATGGCGGATTGCTGTCTGCCAGTACCGCCAATGATGAAAAGGGTGTCACCCAATGCTGCCGCCGCCGCATTGCCTCGGGGCTGCATCAAGGGCGGGAGAAAGGTTGGCTGCAGTAAACTGTCAAGGCGTTCAACGATGGTTAAAGGACCGCCAAAAAAGCCGCCCAAAAGGTAAATGAAATCGCCAATGCTCAAAGCCATCAACGCCGCTCTCGGAGTGATCAATACGGTTTCAATCTCTTCCCATTCATCATGACTGGGGTTATATCGTTCGGCGCTGCCAAACATAATGCCGTGATCGTTCGTGCCACCGAAAACATAAATTTGGTTATTCAGCAAGGCAGCGGCCAGACCCTCCCGCTCTTCTTGCATGTGCTGAGCCTCTTCCCACTTGTTAGCCATCGGATCATAGACCTCTACCTTTTTTAAAACCTCTTCGCGGCCGTGCCCACCCATGACGTAGATTTTCCCATTCACAACCACGGCAGCAGCACTAAAACGTTCATCCTTCATCGGCGCTACCAAGGTGTCCCAATGATCGGCAACGGGATCATAACGTTCGACCTTGGAGAATATTTGGCCTCGATCACCTCTTCCACCGATCACGTAGATATGCTCGCCCAAGGTGACAGCACAAAGCTCCGTTCGCGGCGTGGGCATAGGCGTCTTGACCTTCCACCCGCCATAATTGGGCGATGACAGCGCCAGCACCATAAAGATCACGAGCCTTCGCGCAATTTTTGCGCGCAGGTGCTCCCGGTGTGCACATTCTTTCAAAATTTTATACATAGACACGTCTCTCCGGCGGTCTCTGTGCAAAGCACATGCCTATCTTTTTGGGACTTCATTTCAGCTTGACATCCAATTCGATGATTTTACCTGCGCCCACGTCGATCTCTTGTTCCCAAGCCGGAAAGGCCGGATTTTTTAACAGCAGTCGATGTCGTCCGGCGCTTACCGGCAAAGGCTGCGAAAGTGGCGTTGTATCGCAGTATTCGCCATCGAGGTAGACTTCCGCCCAGGGACTGACTCTAACCAAAAGACCTCCTTGTTTTGGAATGAGCGTAGCCTGCAAGCGGGAGGTCCTTCCCGGCAGGAGCTTGACCTGTTCGACATATTCCATGAACGCCGGATTACGCAAAATTATTTTGTGAGTACCAGGTGAAAGCTCTAATGGTCGATTCAACGGCGTAGTATCGACCGAGTCACCATTCAGGTAGACAGCCGCCCACGGTTGGCAGATAATCTCCAAAAAACCGATTTGCGAAGCAGAAACTGTCGTATCAGTCTTTGTGTCCTTAATCAGGAGCGGCCGTTCTTTTTCAGGAACCTTAGCAGTCCGCGTCGAATGAGCTTTTGGACCGTTCGCAGTAGCCGCTTCCTGCAAAATGAGCGTCGAATCCGCCGTTAGAGGGACCGTCGCAAGATCACTTGCTTGTTGAGCCTGCCGTTTAGGCTCTTCAATTGCGGCACGTTTCTCGAAACCGGGCTGGAGAGCCAAGTAGAGAATCAGGAGAAGAGAGAGAATAGCAGCGACGGCAAGCCACCGGTACGTCACTGAGGTTTTCGGCTTGTCCGACTGCTCATTTGAGGTGAAAGAATGTGCTTGAGGATTTTCCAGATAGGCTGCAAGCACCCTGCCGCTCAGATCGATATGGCTCGACCGGCAGAATTTTTCCAAATCATCGAGCACTTTCTCCGTCGATGCGTAACGCTGCTCGCGATTCTTCTTCAGTAGACGAAGCAAGACGGACTGCAACGCCGCCGGAAAGCTCGGTAGCAGCGATTCCACGGGAGGCGGCTCTTCATTCAGCACTTTATTGAGGCACGCCGCCGTGGTTGTCCCGCCGAATGCTTGGCGGTGAGTTAGCATTTCATAAAAAGTAGCTCCCAAAGAAAAGAGGTCGGAACGTCCATCCAAGGCTTCGCCGGAAATCTGCTCCGGGGACATGTATGCCGGAGTACCCACGACGCCGCCCTGTGCGGTAGTACCGGGTGAATCCAGAAAGGTGGCCAAACCAAAATCGGTGATTTTTACCGCGCCCTCTTGCGCTAACAATACGTTTGCTGGCGTCAGGTCACGATGGAGCACTCCGCGTGAGTGAGCGTGCGACAGTCCTTGCAGCACTTGAGTAACAATGAACAACGAGATGTCCACAGGCAGGCGCTGTCCGGCAGCCAACAAATCTTGCAGGCTCTTCCCTTCCACGTACTCCATTGCGATGTAGAAGGAATCCTCAAAAGTGCCAAAGTCAAAAACATCGACGATGTTAGGGTGCTTGAGCCGGGCGCAGGCCTGAGCCTCCCGCTCGAATCGCTTCACGATATCCGGCTCCGTCGCTGCCTGCGGCTGCAATGCCTTGATCAGCACCACGCGCTTGAGCGAAAGCTGAAAAGCGCGATACACCACCGAAGTAGGTCGGCGGCTGATCTCCGCGATAATTTGGTAGCCGGGAATTTGGGGTTTCATGACATTCAATCATTTTCTTTTATGACGATCAACGATCTTGTGGCGGCCAACCACCAACAGGGTGTATATGTTGCCTTCGCGCAGAAAAAAGCATCTATAGTGGAGGTCAACACAAAATTCCCACTCATCGTTCAGTTTATGCATCTTTAAGGATGGGTGCTTTGGATTATCACGCAAGTGCTTGATTTGCTTTTCGAGCTTAGATTGGATACCTTTCGGCAATTCCAAAAAGCTCTTTTCAAATTCTTTCGTCGACCTTATGATGGTCTTACCGGGCATGACGAAGGTCCCGGATTAGCGCTTCTGCGTCTGCATAGTCCCGAAAATTGCCTTCCTCGATATCCTTCTTTGCTCGCTTAATCGCGGCCTGTGTTTCGGGCTGGTGATAGATCTCCTGACTAATCTTCAGCTCCAACAATTCCTTGTATATCTCGTAAGGTATGATAACCTCTTGGCGCTTTCCCTGCGCATCGGTAATGAACCTTGCTTTCTCTTCAATTGCATGTGCAGTCATTGCCACCACTCCTTCAATTCAATAAAACTGTCCGGACAATCCAAGGCTTGCGGCCTGAGACCTGTAACCTGCAACTTGTAACTTGCAACCTGCCCTTACTCCTTCTCCCCCCACTCCTTAAGTTGATATTGCAGCCACCGCCGCGACACGCCCAACGCCTCCGCGGCTTTGCTGCGATTGCCGTTCACTTCAGCCAAAGTCTTCAGCACCAGCCTTCGCTCGACCTCTCGTAAAGTCAAGCCGGGCTCGAACAGATCATCTCCTGTTTGTGGAATCCGCAGATCCTCCAATTCGATTTCCGAGCCGCGTGCCAACACGACTGCCCTTTCAACGGTATTCTCCAGCTCCCGGACATTCCCGGGCCAAGGGTGACGCATCATGCTATCTATTGCCGCGGAAGAAAATCCCAAAATCTTTTTGCCGGATTTTTTTGCATACTTGGTGAGGAAATGCTGCGCCAGCAAGGGGATGTCTTTCCGTCGCTCGCGTAAAGCCGGCAACTGCACGGTTATCACATTCAGTCGATAATACAAATCCTCACGGAAACGTCCCGCTTTCACTTCCTCTGTTAGATGCTTGTTGGTCGCGGCGATGATACGCACATCGACCTTACGGACTTGGGTTTCGCCGACCCGGCGGATTTCTCCTTCCTGTAACACCCGTAGCAGCTTGGTCTGAATAGCTGGGCTTATCTCCGCTATTTCATCGAGGAAAAACGTGCCGTTGTTGGCGACTTGAAAGAGGCCCATCTTGTCCTCATGCGCCCCGGTAAAGGCGCCCTTCTTATGCCCAAACAGCTCACTTTCCAATAGGGATTCCGGCAGGCTACCGCAGAAAACGGCTACAAAAGGCTTATCCTTGCGATGGCCGTTGTAATGAATCGCCCGCGCCACCAGTTCTTTTCCGGTGCCGCTTTCTCCTTCGATCAAGACCGAAGCATCCGAATCCAAAACTCGTCCCATGAGATCAAAGACCTCCTGCATCTTCGGACTTGAACCGATAATCTCCTCAAAGCGGTAAATCCTCTGCACCTCTCCTTGCAGCCGCTGATTGTCTTCGCGAAGACGGCGGTAAAGTCGGGCGTTCTCAATCGCAATCGCTGCTAAACTGGCAAAAGCAGAAAGAAAGGCGAGAGAATCTTGGGTGAAGCGCCCATGGCCGACAAGCCTATCTACATAAATAGCACCAATGAGCCGCTCCTTGATGCGCAAAGGAACGCAGGCAACCGAGTGAATCCGATGTAAGACCACGCTCGCTGCACCCCGAAAGCGTTCATCTTCCTGAGCGTCATAAATCAGCATAGGTTCGCCCTCACTGATGACGCGATTCACTACACTGCTGGAAATCTGGGCAATATCTGCGATGGCTGCATCAGAAAAATTTCGCGCGACTTGTGCCGTAAACTCGCCGGATGAACAATCTGCACATAAAAGAATAAATCCGCGTTCCGCCGACAGGGCTTCCATGGCGATGTCCATAATCTCATTCAGCAACGGATCGATATCCTTCAGAGTATTGATCCGTTGGCTGATTTCGTACAGCGCCTCAAAGGAGCTTTTTGGGGATTCGACAATTGTGGCCATTTCGGTCATTTCGTTAAATTGTTACGATCTTGACATTTTTTTGCAGCGTAAGATGCAGCCTCGCGTTATCGGACTGCAGAGGATACGGGCTAAGGCACGAGAAAGGAGGCTTCGCGCGAACGGCTCCGATTACCGAATTCATCAACCACAGACACCGTCCAAAAGTACGTTCCAGTCGGCAGCTCTCCGGTCACGGCTATCGTATCGGTTGCGGAAATATTTTCCCGACTCCACACCGCAGTGGAAAGGCCGGCGTCAAATCGCATCACCTCGACAGTGTAGGTAAAGTCAAAGGGCAAGAACATGGGCTGCCACTGCAGAGTATCCGGCGGAACAAAAGTCTGCAATCCCTGCGGGGTGTCGGCCACCGGAGTTTCGTTAATAATCCGTGCAAGATAGATTGGTCCCGAGGAGTTCTGCATCAGCCGGCGATCCCGCGCCTGAAAAACAATTTCCCGTCCTAATAAGCTTTGCAGATTGCCATTGGGAAAATCGTCCTGGTTCAAGACTCCTTCGAATTGCATGTCGGCGGTGTCGAAAATGAGGCTATCCACGATACCGAGATCAGGAACCATTACATCGACAAAGATCACTGTCTGGGGCTCGTCCGGGTCATGCGCCTTGGCCTTGAGCTCGGCAAAATAGAGATCATCTGTAGGCCACCAACGGCTGATGTGGGAGGAGACAACACTGACGCTTTGAAATACCGGCAGAGCATCGAGGCGGAGGGTTGCCTCGGCCACCTGTCCGACTTGAACCTCCACGGTGGTCGAATCCGGCGCATATCCCGATCGGCTGGCGCGCAACATACATTTCCCAATCGGCGCTGCTTGAAAAGTAAAATTCCCCTCTTCTCCGGTGATCGTTGTCCACTCAGCGGCGCGCAAATTCACTTGCGCGCCAACTATCGGCTCGAAAGGCGAATAGAAACGCGTCACCGTGCCGCGAATATGGCCGATGGCTTGGTAACTCGGAGATTTCGCATCCAGCGGATTATCTCGCTCTGCATCAGAAAAACACCGCAACAAACCGAGCATCATCCACAATGCGACAAGCCAAATTCTTCTCACGCTCTTCTCGATGCAAATCGACCAGTCAGGCATACGGAAATATCTTAGCAAAAGCAGCAATAAAAGTCAACGCAAATAAACTACGGCTTGGCAATAAGCACGGCACGCAACCTATCAGCCAAAGAAGCAACAGCCCAACAGACGAGCGAAGGCGGTAGTCGGGCTGCTGGGTTTCCGCATTTGTCCACGGCTTGGTTGTCAGGGGGAAGAACCCTTCATGCGAATCTCAACCGGCCCCACCGCCGCCACCGCCTGCCCCTCCGCCTCCTCCCGCAGAAGCGCCGCCGCCAGAGCCTGAAACGGTACTCATGGCCGATGAGGTGGTAGCGATCATGGATGAGAACGCCGTGCTAAATGAATCGGCAGAAAAAGAGCCCGCGCCGCCATGGTAAACGTACCAGGGTAGATAGTGAGTGTGAGCATCGCTCGGAATGAAGGCGGCCAATTCGGCATAAATCTTCTTGCCGACGCCCAGAACAATTCCATAGACAAAAAACAAATCAATCCGATCTAACACATCCGACGGGTCGGCAGCACGGAATTGGTACTTTTGCAGATACCTCTTGAAAGCCTTCCACCCCTGCGCTTCTCTTTCGCCTTCCGATGTGCGATGGGTGATAAAGAAGGACAAAATGATGACTACCCCAGTTGTTCCGGCCAAGAGGACCGTCCACGGACCGAATAAAATCGCAGCGCCAATCGTCAACAAAAGTAGCACCGCCGCCATTCCAAGCGAGTAGTAAGTTCCGCGAATACTTTGCCGGTCGAAATAATTTTTGGCCTCGGCCTGCTGCTTCACTTCTTTCTGCCATTGGGGAAAAAACTTGACGAACCTGTTGCGACTCTTCTTGATCGTCTCGACGCTGATAGCGTCCGCGCCTTCTGCCAGGTCATCAAAGATGAATTCGATCAAATCGTTTTCGTAGGATGCCAATTCGGCTTGGCGCACGTGCCACTCTTCCCGCTTCACGACCCACAAGTAATCCGTGACCTTCTTGTTGCCGCCCCAAAATGACCTTGCTTCCCGGTTTTCTTCCTGCATGGTCAAAAAGCCGCGCCGGGCTAAATCCAACAAGGTTGCCACCAAAGCGTTTGCATAGATTTGCCGGTGGCTCAGCAGGTATGCGACTAACGCCGGCGGCGTAGCCGCGGGAATATCGGAGGTGAAGCCGGAACGCGACGGCACGTGAGGCCGTTTGCCGTATTTTTGATAAAAGTAGTACCAAGCCAACAATCCCAGCAGACTGATGATCGGGATGATCGTCTTGGCAGACTGCCATCGCTTCTCTTTGTCTACCTGACTTTGAATGGCTTCCTGCCGCCGCAGGTTGGCGGCTTGGGCCCATTTGGCCTCTTCGTTCATCACCCGTGCACGCATGGAACCGCTTCTAAGCTGAGCTTCGGCAAACAAGTCCGGCGGATACAGTGCCCGGATTTCCAGATAGGTTCGCTTTGGTAACTGTTCGCACCATGCTGTGATGGTGCCATTCTCTTCGATGGCGGACGCTGCCCACAGCGGGCCATGCAGCCATTCATGCAATCGACTCTTGTCAATTGGCTGCGGTGGGCGCAAACGCACGCTCACATTATCGCTGCTGCGATCCCAATCATCGCCGATGAATTTGAAATACAAAACCGCTGCATCCTCAAAGCGCTGCACGAGACTCTCGACGCGGTAGTGAAAATCAAAAGTCCTCGACTCGTTGGCTGCCCGATAAAACCAGCGCACCTCGATCTGGTCACTATCTCTGGTAACCCGAAAAGTCCCCGGTTCCTCCGTATCCGCTAACGAATATGCGTTGCCGTTCTCCGAAATGTTAAAGTCTGTAAACCCGACGCCGGCCTGAAGCGGAAGGACCCGATAGGCAAAGCGATACGATCCACGAAATTGGTAGGTGCGCGATTCATTGACGTCCATGCTGCCATCGGCGTACAACTGTGCGTCGATGTGAACGCGGGTGATTTGATAACTCTTTTCAGCCCGAACCAAGGATGCTTGCAGGAAGATGATCATCAGCGGCAAGGTCGCCAGGCTGATCATTCGGTGTAAAGATTTTATCTTTTTCATTGCCTTTCCTCCGGCATCTTTTATCAAGCATCGGCTTTCATTTACGCCGCAAAGCTTCCTGCATTCCAACATCAGCGGTCGGCGGCCAGCCGTCAGTAGCGAGCACATCTACGCCACAATGCTTCTTGCGTTTCAACTTGTTTGAAAATGGGTGCTCAGGAAATGGCTGATTGTGAAACGGCCATGAAATAGTGGCCTTGCAACAGCGACTGATCGAAGCAAATCCGAGAAAATCGGTGTAATCAGCGTCATCCGCGTTCTATAGAAATGACCATCAGTCCTTCAAACCTTCAGCGGCATTCCGAGAAGTCGCCTCATGGCCAGTCCAATCACGATCGCAAAAACAAAACTCAAAAGGGTGCCGACAATGACATATTCGGCGAAGCGGCGGTCGTCGTCGCTTCTGATTTCCCCATAACGCAGAATGCTTTTCGCCGCCAGGATAAAGCCAATGCCCTGATAGTAACCAATGAAAATGAAGCAAAGAATCAAGAACCTCTCCAACCAGCCGATGTACTTGCCGACGCCCGCCATACCGCTTTTGATGGTCCCTGCTAATCGGGCGTCTTGTTCGGAGCGCAGCAGTTTGTTGATGAGCAGGCCGATGACGTACCCGGACAAAAGCGTTGCACATAGCAAACTTGCGAAAACGATTAGGACATTTATAAGGAGGTGCATATTAGGCAATCACTATTAGTCTATTGACTATTTATTAATCTTTAATAGCTTTTTGGCTATTGTTGCAAAGCAAGAAACTCATTCACTTCGTTTTCGCATTGCAGATAGACCTTTCCTGCACCCGCACGGATGGCTTGGTGGATGTCACCTTGAGTGACACCCAAAATTTCCGCCACCTTGGTCTCGGTCCCATATTTTTTGTAGGCCATGATCTTCTCTCGCTGCCGCTCCGTCCAGCTTGCCCGCAAGGTCTCCAACAACGCGCAAGTAGCGTTCAGCAACCGGTCCGTTCTATCGTTGCTGGTAGAAAAAACCACCTCACGGTTGCTCCGTTTTGCGGCCGCCAAGGCTGCCCGCGATTTGTGAAACGCCTCGCCGTCCATCTCGCTGGTGCGAGCCCTGATTGCCGTGCCGATGTCGCCCTCACTAATGCCATAACTCACACTCACCCCCTCCATGGCATCTCGAAAAGCCGCGACGATTTCATAACTTTTTGCCAAAGACCTTAACAACCCTTGCCATTCGTCGCCCAATGTGATTGTGAAAGGAACAAGGATCTCCTCAGCGAATTGCGCGTTGACGAGGTCAATAGCTTTTTGCATGCGCTCCTGCAAAGCCTCCCGATCTTTGACATCGCGAGACTTGTTAATATCAGCGGTAATGACGCAATACACGAAAGCTCTCCAATGACCGAACCTTCAAGTTGTTCTCCATAGCAAGCCAATTTGCCGCAGCCAAAGCTACAAACCGCGAATCCACGCTGATAGACGCCAATGAAAAACCAGCGTTCATTGGCGTAAATTAGCGGTTGAGTTCTTCGCGAAAGTAATAGATTCCGCGGGATAATACTATATTGCACTCACGAGTACTGTCTCGTCGCGGCAATCCCTCACCTTTAAAGCTCTACAAAAGTTTACAAACTTATTCGAACAAATACAAGCTGATTAAAATAAATTCTTGCTTCACATTTTTTATTTGTTATCTTGCCCGCAAAATTTTGGTTCGGCGCCCGATTTTAATGCTAAAAAGGAAATGCATCATGAAACGGTACACTTTATTGGCTCTGTCATTGATCGCGTTGACCATTTCTTCTCCTGCAAGCTCCCAAGAGTTTGTCCACGATTGGCTAATCTTGGGCGAGTTCACCAGCAGCGAGGGCGGCCCAATGCTGAATAAGGATTTCTTAGCGGGTGAAGCCAAGGTGATTCCGCAAGCGGGAACAAAAGCAAGTGGTAAGATTTGGTTTCGCTATCATTCCGATGAGAACGATCTGGACCTCTTGCAGGAGGATCTACCTTTTGAAATTCGAGAAAACGCCGTCGCGTATTTTGGCACCTTTATTTTCTCCCCGATAGCTCAAAAGGGAAGGTTGTTGTTGGGCAGCGATGACGGCGTCGCCGTGTGGCTGAATGGCAGCAAAATCCATCTCAATGAGGTAAGCCGCGGTGTCTCGACTGACGACGACACGGTCGCCGTCAGTCTCGGGGAGGGATGGAACACTCTATTGATGAAGGTACACAACGGCGGCGGACGTTGGGGAGTTTGCGCGCGGGTGGCGGACGCCGAAGGGCTTAAATACAGCACGCATAATCCGGCCCTCGTTCCCGTTCGAAACGATACGCCTTACGATATTTTGGGATGTGATTTAGGCGCAGGCTTTTTGCTCGACAGCACCAACCAGGCGTTTCTCTCCAGCAAAGTGACGGTCATTCGCACGCCGGCAAGATCTCCGGCCCCGGTTAAGCTTCTCCTGCAAAATCAGCAGAGCAAAACAGTCGCCACCTACGGCCTGCCTGACCTCATCGAGGGTGAAACCTCCACTCTGAACATCCCTCTTCCCATCGACCTTGCCTTGGCCGCGGCATCGCAAAACAAGCCCCTCAATTTTGTCATCAGGCACGGCAAGGCAAAAACGGCCATCCATCTTCCCGCCTTTCCGCCCACGGAGTTGCTGAAGCTTTGGTTTCAACCTTGGAAAATGGACGGCTGGCAAATGAAAACCGAGAACGGCCAGGTGGTATTCACTCGCACGCTTGTGGTTCCGGATAAGCTGAAAGGTTTTGAGCTTGCCGCCATGATCGACATCGGCGATACTTGGGGCGCTTTCAAGGTGGACGGCCAAGTGGTACAACCCCGATTCAGCGGCGACTCGGGCGACATTCTCATCACCAAGTCAGCGGGTGCAGGCGCGCGGCATGAGCTGCGAGTGGAAATTACCAAGCCGTCTTCGGAACCGGTGAAAATCCGCAAATCCGCACTGGTGCTACACCACGAGCTGATGGAGAACTATTTGGGCAGCGTGCAATACTCGAAGATGTTCACCGGAATCGACGTTCCTCAAAGCGAAGAAACGGCAATAGAACTTGTTCGCCTCCTCCGTGCCGGTCGAATCGCTGAATCCGGAACCGCTCTGCAAAGCTTGATGGGACAAATCCAAAAAAACACTCCGCAGATGAAGGACTACACCGTCAGCCTGCTGGGCAATGCGCACATCGACTTGATGTGGCTGTGGCGCTACCCGGAGACCATTGAGGTTTGCAAGCAGACTTTTGCCGCGGCCTTGGACAATATGCGGCGATTTCCCGATTTCCGTTTTGCCTTTGGTCAGGCGCATGCCTATGATTGGATGGAACAGTATGCCCCGGAGATTTTTGCCGAAATCAAAGAGCGCGTCGCTTCCGGCCAATGGGAAGTCATCGGTGGAGCATGGTGCCAGCCGGACAAAAACATGCCTTCGGGCGAGTCCGTGGTGCGTCAGTACCTCTATGGCAAAAAGTATTTCAAAGACAAATTCGGCGTGGATGTGCGCGTCGGCTGGATGCCCGACACCTTTGGTCACGCCGGCAGTCTCCCGCAAATCCTGAAAAAGTGCGGCATCGACTATTACGTCTTCTTCCGCCCCTGGGAAGACGAGCGCATTTTCCATTGGCAATCCCCGGACGGCAGCACAGTTTTGGGCTATCGCCCACCCAATTGGTATAACAGTGGCGTCAGCAAGGACGTCGGCAAGCTACCTTTTGCGACTGAAAAAAGCTTTGGCATCAAGAACACCTTGCGCTGCTATGGCGTTGGCGACCACGGCGGCGGGCCTACGGTGCGCGACATCAAATTGGCCAAGCAGCTCGATCGAACCACCGCCTACCCCAACGTCAAGTTTGCCAACATTCATCAATACTTTCAAGAACTGGAACCACAGGCGGCCAAACTCGACACCCTGCGCGACGAGATCAACTTTGTCTTTGACGGCTGCTGGACCAGCCAGGCCATGACCAAACGGTACAACCGCCATCTGGAGGCCTTGCTGCCGACCGCCGAGACCTTTTCCTTCTTTGCGCAAGAACACGGCAGCGCCTACCCACAGCACGCCATCGAGCAAGCATGGCGCCACACGCTCTTCAATCAATTCCATGACATTTTCGACGGCTCCGGCATTGCCGCCATTTATCCGGACGCCCAGATTTTTTACGACAAAGCGGACAGTATCGGTAAGCAGGTGCTGGCACAGGCCGTCGCCAATATTGCCAAAGACGTTAACACCACGCCGCCAAAGAAAGGACTGCTGCCTGTCGTGGTTTTCAATTCGCTCAACTGGAGCCGCAGCGAGCCTATCACCGTGGATTTGCCGGCAGAAGCAAATCAATCGTTACAATTCTTCGATGGCCAGGGAAAAGCGCTCAAATCCTGTCGCCTCGGCGATGGCAAGTGGCAAGTTCAAGCGGCGGATATTTCCCCATTGGGATACGGCACCCTGTTCTATAAAATCGTCCGTGCAAAAAAAACAGCCCAGCCGAAGCAGAATCTGGTGCTGGAAAACGCCTTTTTGCGCGTGGAGATCGATGCCAAGACCGGCCAAATCTCCCGCATCTTCGACCGCCCGCTATCGCGCGAGGTATTGCGTTCCCCCGGCAATGCCCTGCAATTGCAGGAAGACAACAATAAAAGCATGACCGCTTGGACTATCAAGCTTAAAGGCCCCATCGCCACCTTGAGTGCTCCTACTTCCGTGCAAGTGGTGGAAGCCAATGAGCTGCGCCAGGTGGTGCGGGTCAAGTATGCGGCTGCTTCCTCCAAATTCGAGCAGGACATCCTCCTCTATGCCGATATGCCGCGGGTGGATTTTACTCTGCGAGTAGATTGGCACCACCGCGACACCATGCTCAAGGTAGCCTTTCCGCTAAATCTGCAAGGCCAAGCCACCTTTGAGACGCCCTACGGCCACATCGTTCGCCAGCAACAGCCGCGCGAAGTGGTGTCGCAAAAATGGGTCGATGTTTCCGACGCGGACTGGGGAGTCAGTCTGCTCAACGATTGCAAATACGGCTTTGACGTCAACGACAATACCATCCGCATGAGCGCCCTGCGCTCGCCGCACGATCCGGATCCCAAAGCGGACGAAGGTCGTCACGAGATGCACTATGCCCTTTATCCGCACAATGGCGACTGGAAATCCGGCGGCACGGTGCAAGCTGCCTGGGCCTACAATACGCCGCTGGTCGCTCTGCCCACAGTCAGCCATGCGGGCAGCATGCCAGCCAGTCATTCTTTTCTACAAGTCTCTGGCGAAAACGTCGTGGTGGCGGCATGCAAGAAAAGTGAATACTCGGATGCCCTGATCTTGCGGCTATTCGAGACAGCCGGCAAGCCGGGGCAGGCGAATTTGAGCTTGAACCAACCGGCTACTCAAGTGAGCGAAGTGAACATGATCGAGGCTGAGCCGGTTGATCTGCGTCTTAGTGGAAAAAGCTTTTCCATCGCCCTCCAGCCGTATGAGGTGAAGACGGTGGCGATACAATAAAATACAAGAAGAAAACTTGCGGAGGCTTGCTATTCGCATGAATGCCGCCCTGGCATTTGTCTTGAATGAACAAGTCTCCGCAAGTCAAATATGACCAAGGACTGTGCGGGGACGACCAAAAGACGATGAAACAGGCCGCGGCGGCTCCTATTCATCCCCCAAACGCGTACGAACCGCAACCAACAAGGTTAATGAACCGCGTATTGTGCCAATGAATGCGAGCAGACAAATTCACGTTTATTCGCCTTCACTGGCAGATTGAATTCTGCCCAAAAAACACAAACTTCACTTCAAGAGCCCCAAAAATCCCCGAATCCTTCCGACCCTTCTGACATCAAAAGCAATAGATCGCTTCCGAATTCCAAATCGTCGTCTCACCTAATTAGACGTTTGATCATTGTCACCGCTTACGGAGGTTTACGCCCATGCTTTTCAGACCCTGGTTCCGAAGGATTGCCGCATCCGCCCTCACTCTCTTTTTGGTTTCTCTTACGGGATGCACCTTATGGTCGTCACTCATCAACAGGATGATGCCCGCCGACAGTCGCCCACATAAAATCACTTTTTCCAGCCATTCGGTCGATCGCAGCCAATTCGAGGCCATAGCCCAGGAATTGCAGCATGAATACAATCAGGAATTCTCGCACATCCAACGCTTCCGAGAAAAAGGCATTTTGGCTTACGAAGGCCCCAAGACCTGCTTGGGCTGCCACGAAGAAATCTCCGTGACAGATCACGTGACCAAAGAAAACAAAAAGGTGGATTTGATGGAGAACCTGCTCTCCTCAGCGCATTACACTTTTTTCTCCAGCCGCCACCCAAACGTTTACGGTTTTAATGGTAAGTTGGCTGATGATTTTATGATGGGAAAGATTGATCGTCCGTGCCCAAAACCGGGATCGTTCGCCATCACCGCCTGGGCGGAGATCGTGGTCACCCAGCAAGGCGACACTCTGTCCGAAGGTTGTGGTCAATGCCATATCGGCGGGCAATATCAAGCGCCTCTCGGCAATATGATGCCGGGCTATCAGGTGCTGGAGCGGGAAAAGGAAGCCATTGATTGTCTCATCTGCCACTCGACGGCTTATGACATGAATCAAAAAGTAGTCATTCATGACGGCAAAGGCAATCGTTGGGGCCAAGATCGCTCGATGAAAGCGGCCCTGGCGGTCACCAAGACCACCTCGCAGACCTGCCTGCGCTGCCATCAACACAATTTCGGCGGCGATATCTATGTGGATGAGGCGGACCCCTCCTTCATGCAGAGCCTAACGCAGACCGGCCACAGCCGCCCGCGGGTCATGCATCCCGGATCGAAGCGCGGCACGCCCTTTTCTCCCTCCTGGGACGTGCACGCGGCTGCCGGTGTCAATTGCACGGACTGCCACCTTGCCGAAGGCCATTTGATCGCCAAGGGCACGCACACCACCACCATGATGGCCAACGACCTGCCTGACGTAGAGATCACCTGCGAAAGCTGCCACACGGCTCAGCCGCATAGCGCCAAGGCAGAAATCGCGGACTATCTCAACGCCCATGTAGAGAAGATCGCCTGCCAAACTTGTCACATCCCTTCCTTGCATCCGGATAACGCCACCATGCGCGACTTTGCCCATACCGAGTTCGAAGAGCACCCCGGCATCTACATTTATCACGACATTAAAAAAGAAACCGAGCCGGGCAAGGGTATTGGCTATGCGTGGTGGAACGGTGATGCGACCTTTCTCGGCAATCCGATCGGCGACCATCCCAACGGCGCCAATCTGTATCGCTTTTACAAGCCAGCTTACGTCTGGCCGGAATTTCAGAATTTCGACTATGCCGCCTGGTACGAGCAGATCATGCGCCCGATCGCCAAGAAAAAACCATCCAAGCTGTATGCGATGAAGATTTTCAACGGTCGCCAGCACATCGACCTGCAGAATATGGGGCCGTTCGGCGGCATGTTCCTGCCCTACAATTTGCCGACGTACTATCGCACCGGCAATCCGGATTTGGCGGCGCAAAAAGAGATGGAAAAGGGCATGATGAAAATGATGTACGGCTTTATGTTCGATAAATACCTGATGGATGATTTCTTGACCTTCATGGACGTGGACGGCTGGAACACCGGCTCTTATGACGATGCTCTGCATGGACGCAAGGTCGAACCCCGCTGGCTGCCCAACGATGCCATGTTGGAAATCAGTCACGCCGTTAGAAGAGAAGGCGCCTTGACCTGCGCCAACTGCCACACGGCTTCCGGGGCGCTGGACTGGAAAACCCTCGGCTATACGGAAGAAGAAATAGCCGCGCTGACGCAGGACCCCTTGGCCGCCAACTGAGAGGGTCGTTGGCGCGACGGGCTCAGCTCAATGCTTCCCGCTTCATTCTGAAAATCCCCTTTGCAAGGAAGGGAATTTTTTAATATAGCCTCGCCAAGAATACTTTTCTGACTGATTGCTGAAAGCGGTGCCACGGATGTAGAAATCAAAAGGCACACGAGAGGTTGGAATAGATACCTATTGTGTG
>DYKH01000370.1 GCA_020722685.1 Caldithrix sp.
CATCCCTAGTTTCCTCGCGGACAATGCCGATCAAATCGTCAATGCTATTGATCGCCTTCCGCTCCATCAGCCAGCGCGAGCCTATCCGGATAGCTGGTCGTTCAGCCATGGCGCGCTTTTCCGGATCTTTAATACTGCTGATATCCCAAACGCTGACAATGCCCATCATGCGCCGGAGAAATTTGACCCCGCCGTGTCCAGCAGTTTCTTGCAATAGCCGGTGGATGTAAAGGCGGCGATATTCTTTGAAGGCCTCTTGCCCGCCAGGAAAATCCCAATATTTGTTAGGTACCAGCTCCCCTCGATTGTTGGCAGCCCAGGTCTTATCGAATTTTTTGGCAAATTGATTCCAAATGTCGCGGATCATTTCCAGAAGATAGGCTTGGTATTCTTGTCGCTCTCCGCGGTCGGGTGTATGCGCGTAATGAGAAAGATAGTTTAGAACCAGATTTTGGAGTACAGCACCCACGTCATACGCAATAGGACCGAAAAAGGCAAATTCTGGATCTATCACGCGAGTATCGCTCTCATTAAGCATGATGCTGCCGGTGTGAAGATCAGCGTGGATGAGGGCTTCGGAATGATTCATATAGGCATCTTTCATTTCAGCGATAGCAATCTTCAACATGGCATTTTTCCTCACAGCTTGAACTTCAGCATCGACCAGCGGGTTCCAGTTATTTTCACTTGACTCAGTATATGGGTTAGTGTAGACGAAATCTTCCTGGAGTTTGCGGAGCTGTTCGTTAATGAATTTTGACATCAGGAGCTTCTTTTCAACACCAGTTAGATACAAATCGGATGTGTAAAACAAGGAATTGACTAAGAAGGTGGAGATGTGATCGGCGAAATATGGATAGCGCTTGCGGGCAACTAAACCCTTACGCATTATTTCGTGATCGCGTAGATGTTCCATTACCACAACCGACATGTCGTCATCGAAATCGTAAACCTTGGGAACAAGGCCGGGTGCTAGTTCGTTATGTTTTTGCAGTGCCTGGGTTTCATACCGCATTCGTTCTCGCGTCAGTGGCCAGGATTCCCCAACAATGCGTATGTAGGGTAAAGCTTGTTTCACAACCAGCGAGTTGTGACGGTTGTTAGTATTCTCAAGGATGAAAACTAGGTTAAGATTACCGTCTCCCACCTCGCGCGCAATAACATTGCCACCATCCGGGAAAAAGTCAGCAGTGGCGGGACGATTTCTAATAAAGTCGACGACGTTGGTCGTATCAAGGACAAAATAGCTCATCGTAAATATTCCTCCGTCTCACTTTGATCGTTTATCTGGATAAAGCCCAAAAATACCTTCTGCCGAGGCTGCGCACACTCCACGCTCGGTGATAAGGCCGGTTATCAAGCGGGACGGCGTGATGTCAAAGCCATAGTTGGCAGCTGGACTATGCTCTGGCACGAGCCGTATTGATTGGATTACACCATCGAGCCAGCCTTCGATAGTGGTGACCTCAGTCTCGTCACGTTGCTCGACCGGAATCTCCCTTACACCGTCGCTAATCTCCCAATCGAACGTAGATGATGGAAGCGCCACGTAAAACGGGATGCCGTTATCACGTGCGGCTAATGCCTTCAGGTACGTACCGATTTTGTTAGCAACATCGCCAGTGTAAGTAACTCGGTCTGCACCGGTGATAACCAAATCTACCAAACCGTTCTGCATCAAATGTCCACCGGCATTGTCCACAATCACGGTATGTGGCACACCATGCTCGCCAAGTTCCCATGCCGTCAGCCGCGCGCCTTGATTACGCGGACGTGTCTCGTCAACCCAGACGTGCACTGGGATGCCTCGATTGTGTGCAGTATAAATCGGGGCGGTGGCTGTGCCATAGTCCACGAACGCCAGCCATCCTGCGTTGCAATGAGTGAGGACATTGACAACCTCGCCATTCTTGAGTCGGCTGATTTCCTCGATGATTTTTACCCCATGTTCGCCTATGCGTTGGCAAAAGTATGCGTCTTCGTTGGCGATAGCCTGAGCCGTGTTGTAAGCGGCCTGGACCCTAGCTTCAATATCACCCCCAGCGTTACCAATCGCCTCCATTTGCCGTTGGACCGCCCAGCTCAAGTTGACCGCCGTCGGGCGTGTGGCCCTCAACATTTTGCCAGCCATCGCAAGCGCATTCATGAATGCCTCTACCGAATAGCGCGGAGCATGCAACGCGGCAAGATACATGCCGAAGCCAGCAGCTGCCCCTATAAGCCCCGCTCCGCGAACGCGCATTTCGCGAATCGCGTGCGCCATCTGATCGACCGTAGTAATATCCTCTACTACGAATTTATAAGGTAGATAATGCTGGTTGATGATCTGAACGACGGTCTCGTCGTCCTCTTTTATCCAGATTGTGCGATATGGTTTTCCGTTCACTATCATATTATTCTCAGATCGTCTTCTGTAGAATTGCGTCCCAGATTCGTCGTTCATTGTTGATGGTTTGATCCATTTTTCTCAGCGATAAAGCTACATATAAAGTGTCGATGATCGTGATCTGGGCAATGCGCGAGGAGATCGTCTCAGCACGCGTTTCATGCGATACGCTCAATAGTGTAATATCCGCATATTTCGTAATCGGCGATTGGGTGTTGCCGGTAATGACAATCGTGCTAGCGCGGTTCTTTTTGGCCTCCTCCATTGTCAATACAGGATCGGTCGAGCTGCCCGATTGCGAAATGCCAACAACCACGTCTCCCGGGCTAACTAGTGCGGTTTCCATCAATTGTAAGTAGGAGTCGGTCTGGGCGCGACAATTCAATCCCAGCCTAAAGAGTTTATTGTACATATCTTGAACAATCGGACCCGAGGTACCCACCCCTATAATCAAGATGAACTTTGCGCCCTCAAGTAGATCTACAGCCTGAGCGAGCGCTTGATTGTCTATGACCTCAAGCGTATCGGTGAGGGCTTGGATGTTTGATAAAAAGACTTTGCGGGCGATGGTAGCTAGATCGTCGTTTTCGGCGATCGCATCATGAATATATTGAGTCGGTTTGACTAAATCGCGGGCAACCGACAGTTTAAGATCCATGAAACCTCGAAAGCCTGCGCTCCGACAAAAGCGCAAAACGGTTGTATCACTAACATCACATTCCTGGGCGACCTGCGCCATGGAGAGGTGGATGACTTCATTGATATGCTGAAGGACCCAATTGGCTACTTTCCTTTCCGCATTTCCTAGCCCCGGCAAATAACCGCGAATCCTGGATAGTGAATCGGCATCTAGTAAATGCTGTGAATCAATTTCCTCGTGATCGCGATATGTTTTGTTCATTTATCAGCATAAGACGTGGTAACACTATTTAATAAAAATAAATAATGTAGTAACACTATACTACCAGAAAATATACAATTTGTCAAGAAAAAGATGTTGAGTGT
>DYKH01000092.1:0-6878 GCA_020722685.1 Caldithrix sp.
GCTACCGGGGGTCAGGATCCCGGCTTTGTCGATTTGTGCTTTCCCGAGGGCGCCAGCCAATACAGCACGTTCTGGGAGGAGATCGATATCGAAGACGGGGATGAGGTCGCCAGAGACATCGTCTTGCATGAATACGGCCATGCAACGATGCACAACGCCTATGGCGGCGATTGGCCGTCGAACACCGGCGGGCCGCACGGATTTGACGACATCCTCAACACCAATTTTGCTTTTACGGAAGGCTGGGGCACCTTCATCGCCTTGTCCATCAATGATGACGGCGTATACGACTCGAACGGTTGGTCGCGGAACATCGAGTCGTTCAATCATTCCTCAGGTCACACCAATGGCGACGGACAACAAAACGAAGGCCACGTCGCTGCGGGCATGGGTGACGTTCGCGACCGCAATAGCGACGGTAATTGCACCTCCGGCGATTGCGATCCAAGCGGCGTCAATAACGCGCCCTTTTCGACCATTTGGCGCGATTCGTTTTGGGGCAGCGATGCGAACAACATTGCCGAGTATTGGCCCTTGTTGTGTAATGAGCTGAACGCCAACCAAAGGACGGCGGCGTTACAGGCTCTGGCCTTTAACGACATCGACCTTTCCAATTGCGTATGCACCATCGAGCTGGTTTTGCAGGAGCAAAAGGATGGCCCGGAAGTGGTGAAGGATTTGCGCGAATTCCGTGATTTGGGTTTGCGCAACACCGACTTTGGGCAACGAATCGTCGAGCTTTACAATAGGCATTCTGACGAGGCCTCGGACATTCTCCTGAAGAACCCCAGCCTCATTCGGGACGTTGCCACTCTGGCCAGGCGCGCGGCTGAAGCGCATCGTATCCTCAAATCGGGCGGGAAAGGTGAGGTCCTCCTCAACGAGAAAGAAGCCTCGTGGGCGCGTGAGGTCATCGCCGAGCTGCAAAAATACAGCAGCAGGGAGTTTTGGCAGGATTTGGAAAACGTCAAAACGCTGGTCGACAAATTTGAGGGGCTGCGGGCGGACGAAGTGAGGGCCAAGTTATCGGTCACTGGGTTGGACAAATAGCAGCACTGCTGCTGGCGCCGGCGAAGATACTTTTGTCTTCGCCGGCACTTTGGTGTCCCATCGATTCAAACCAGCCGCCCAATACTCCTTACCACTCTTACGCCTGACGAAGAACGAGCCAATCCCATTGACACTGTGGAGCACGAGGTTCACAGCGTTAGTCCAACAGCAAGGCTTCAGAGCATCTTTTTCCAAACGATCCAGATAGAAAAGCACTCGCTTTCGACCGATTGTGAGGCGAAAATTTTCTTTTATCCTCACGCTTTTTTTTGTAATTTCCTGCCGTTTGCAGAGCTATAAGCCGGGAACCAAAGAATCAGCTCTCTGCAGTCAAGAACGATTTCGACCACAGAGGACGTCGCAGAGTTCGATCAGGCCGACGATTCGCCGGAAATGATTCTTGTAAGAGAAAAGGCTGCTGAAATGAAGGCGAGTTGACTTTCTCTCTCGAATGGCTTTTCAGAGTTCGTAATTCTAAGGAGGCGTCTCATGCGTAACACTATTCTTTTATCTGTCGCAAGCTTTCTGCTCATTTCGCTCTCACTTGTCGATGCGGGTGATCAGGCAGACTTTTCCGGCAAATGGGTTCTGAACAACGAGAAAAGCATTTTGGGTGAAGGCGGTCGCGTTATGTTGGCGACACAAATGACGGTCACCCAACGAGCGGACAAAATGTCTTTGGAAAGGGTCACGAAGCGAAGGAACGGAGAGGAAACGACCTCCAAGGAGGAGCTCTCTCTCGATGGCAAAGAGTGCAAGAACACCGTCCGCAATCGGGAGATCACCGCCACGGCCAACTGGTCGGCGGACGGCAAGAGCCTTACCATTGCTTCCCGATCAACCTTTGAAAGAAATGGCAACAGGATGCAAATCGCGGCGGTGGAGGTTTGGCAGCTCACCGATGGTGGAAAGTCGTTGACCATCCAGTACAATTCCAAATCCCCCCGCGGCGAGCGAAAGGCAACGCTCGTTTATGAAAAGGAGCAAGAGACGAGATAGTCCGTGGTATACAATCAGCGCCCAAGCAGATATCGGGGCATGAACGAATGGTCTCCGATTGCTCCCATCAGTCTATTTACCCCTCTCTATTTTCTTGTATTATGAAGCAAAAAGTCATTGTGATTACCACCGGAGGAACCATCGAAAAGACCTACGATGAGGAAAGCGGGGTTCTGAGCAATCGTGGGTCGCAATTGCAAGAGATGCTGAAAAGGCTGCGGCTGCCCTACACGGCCATCCAGCATCACGACCTTTTGTGCAAAGATTCCCTGGAGATGACGGACAAGGATCGGCTCATGATCGCTTTAGCCGTGGAAAACTTTTTGGAGCTGAAAGTGCCAATCATCATCCTGCACGGAACGGATACCATGGAGCTGACGGCCCAATACCTCTATGAAAGGATTCCCTCTTTGGCGGTGCCGATCATTATGACCGGGGCCATGAAGCCGTTCGGTTTTGAGGATTCCGACGCGCTGCAGAATTTCACCGAGGCGCTCTTGGCAGCCACTTTGCTTCCCCCGAACGTCTACATCTCCATGCACGGCAAGGTGCATGCGATGCCTGGCGTCCGCAAAAGCAAGGAAAAGGGCACATTCGAAAAGCTGGCCTGAAGAAGGCTAATTGAGCTTCAATTGCACAAAGGATCGGTCGATGAAAGCAAAGATAACAATCGCTGTTCTTTTCGGCTTGCTGTTGTACCGCGAAGGCTTTGCCGATAAAACGGGGAATTCCGAGCCGTCAGCATCATTGCCTCAAGGACAGGTGCATGAAGGACTGCATTTCACCAGCACCATTCTTGGCCGGGAAGTCAACTATGCAATTTATCTCCCGGCAGATTATGCAAGCTCGACCCGCCGCTATCCGGTCGTTTATCTCCTGCACGGCTTTACCGATGACCAGTCGGCGTGGATACAATTTGGGGAAGCGAACCTCGCCGCTGACCAGGCCATTGCAAACAGAGAAATCCCGCCCATGATCCTCGTCATGCCGGATGCCGGTGTGACCTGGTACATCAACGATTATCAGAAGAAGAATCGTTTTGAAGACATGCTGGTGCAGGAATTCATCCCCTTCGTCGACGCGACTTATCGCACCCGGGCAAAGAAGGAGTTTCGCGGCATTGCCGGCCTGTCCATGGGCGGCTGGGGCGCACTGATGCTTTCCATGCGCCATGCGGATTTGTTTGCCGCCTGCTCGGCCTTCAGCAGCGCGGTGTGGAAGGATGAGGAGATTTTGGGCATGCCGGAAGAGCGCTACGATGAATTGTTCGGTGAGCTTTTCGGCCACCAGTTGAAAGGCAAGGATCGTCTCAATGCCCATTTTCGCCAATATCATCCTCTCGATCTTGCCAAGACGTTACCGGTGGAATCACTCAAATCCGTTCGCTACTACATGGACTGCGGCGATGACGACTTTCTCTCCAATGGGAACGCCCTTTTGCACATGGCCTTGAGGGAGCGCAACGTGCCGCACGAATTCCGCGTCCGCGACGGGGCTCACAATTGGACCTACTGGCGCACCGGCCTCACCGAGGGACTCAAGTTTATCGGCACAAGTTTTCGCCGGTGAGCAGGCAGGATTGCCTGGGGCTATGCTTGCTCGACGAAGGCTTCAGGAATGAAATCCACAACGGGTCTTGACGGCACTTTTTCAGCGGCGAGCCTTGTATCTCACTCGGCGACCCAGCTCGAATACAACCGCTTTCGTTGCCACGTTTGCTGTTTCCGGTCCCAATCGTAGAGCGCATCGTAGCCCCAAGCATCCTCGGGAGCAACGAAATACTGAAAGCTGACCCTGTACTTCTTCAGAGTGTCTCGGATCGTCGTTGTCAAAATGGGCACGCCATAGCCGAACCGGTTCACAAAAGCATCTGCACTGTCCGAAGATAGGCTCAGTATGAGGCCCTTGGTTCGCTCATATTCCATCGGTTTGTTGTTGATCTGTTCGACGATCACCAACTCACTTCCTTCGATCGATTTTAGCTCTTGTTCGACGATGAATTTGTGCAGCCGATCGTGTACCAACAACTTTTTCGCAGGAGCTGCCAAGGGATTTTGATCAAAACCGTCCGCCTTGCCGTCATGATCGGTGTCGTTTTCAGCCTTATTGGTGCGCAAAACCTCCTCGCTAAGATCGGTCAAGCCATCCATGTCTGTGTCAGTATAAACATCCCGCAGCGACAGCGCGCAGCTATCTAACCTACCAACCGTGGTTTCCCGTAGGTACTTCACCCGCAACAAGTCATGTGGGCGGCTCTTCATTCGCACGCGAAGGGTGTCGTTCTTGATGTCCCACTCATACTGAGTAGTCCCGGCAATCGGAAATCCTGTGTAAACGGGTTCCTGCCAATTCTTTCCGTCCCGTGAAAACGCGATCCAAAACTCGCTAAACCCGTAAGCCCTGGATGGGTATATTGCCCAACTGTAACCCTGATCGTCTTTTGCTACCATGCTCCTGGGAAGGTCATAGATTGACACGATCTCGCTGTCTATCAATATGGTATTGGAAAGGTAAGGGAAGCAGCCGGCGGAAATGATCGGAATGCAGGCAATGAACAAGACAATGTGCCAATAGTTCTTCATTTGCATTTTACCCTGTTTGTCGGCGCAAATTAATACTCTGCAAAGCAAAATCAAAATCCTTTATTGCTGCCGGCCAGTGGACCGGTGACTTTTTGATGAATATTTTTGTGCCTTGCAATTGCAGGCATTTTTCTTTACATTTTCTGCGTCAGCAAGGCGCCGGATATTGCCGATGCCGCCATTCGGAACCCAAACTGGAGGAAGCAACCCATCGTTTACGCAATGGTCGCCAGATAGCGACAGGTTCTATGAAAGCTTGACTCTTTGAGTTGCCGGCTTCCGGCCGCATCCTGCCCCAAAGGGTAAAAACAGACCAAACCGAGGTGTGCCATGAAACGTACGATTCTTTTGGTGTTGGTTATGTCTTCATTCACTCTATCCGCTTCCTGGGAAGCTTTCCCACTGCGCAGTAACGGGACGATTCAACTCTGGCTGGTGGCTGGTCCTCTCCCCAACAGCAGACCACCTGATCACGGTCAGGGCTGTACCGGTTTTTTTAAAGATTACCTGACGGCTTTTGGCGGCGAAAACCAAGCAATTCCCGCCGAAAGCAACACAATCACCTTGGACGATGGAAGAACGATTCCTTGGCAAATCGCCTTTAGCAACTCGGCTGGTCTGCTGGATTACATCTCTCTGTTCAACATGGACCGCGAAACGCCGGGTGTTGCCTATGCCTTTTGTCAGCTTGTTTCCGACCGGGCTCAAGCCGTCGCCTTCAAGGTCCGCAGCGACGATGGCGTTCGCATCTGGTTGAATCAGAGGATGGTGCATGAACACCACCAGGGCCGGGGAATCGACCAAGGCGAGGATTACGTGCCAGTTACTCTGCTAAAGGGCAACAATCCCTTGTTGGTAAAAGTCGATCAAGGCGGAGGTGGCTGGGGCATGTCCCTGACGGTTGTGGGCGTCTCCGGCGAGGCCGTTCAAGGGGTGACCTCATCGGTGGCGCTCACCAGTCCTTTGCAAGGGAAGATCAAGTCGGCAAAGCTCACCCCCACGCCCAAAATTATTCAAACCGCCGACGGAGAGCGGCAAATCGTGCAAGCGGAGATAATCTGCGGCCAACTCAAAAACGTCACTTGCCGAATAACAAAGAGCGATTGGCCCAAGCCTCAGGTGATGAAGCTGGGTGACCTGGCTGCCGGTCAACATCTGATTGATTTACAGGTTCCACCTATCACCCAGAGCAGTTCCGCTCAAGTCACATTGCAGGCCAAAACCGACAAGCTGGAGATAAAGGATCTCCAACTCGTGCCCGCACCCAAATGGACCGTTTACCTGGTTCAGCACACACATACAGACATTGGCTACACTCGCCCGCAGACGGAAATTTTGCCCGAACATCTTCGCTACATCGACTATGCCTTGGACTACTGCGATCTGACCGACGATTATCCCGACGACGCCAAATTTCGCTGGACCTGCGAGGTTTCGTGGACGGTACGGGAGTATTTGAAGCGCCGGCCGCCGGCGCAGATCGAGCGGCTAAAGAAACGCATTGCCGAAGGCCGCATCGAGCTGACCGGCATGTTCCTCAACATGTCGGAAATCGCCACCGAGCAATCGCTGGCCGCTGCCTTGCAGCCGCTCAGCGATTTCAATCAGCTTGGCTTTCCGACGCAAACGGCCATGCAAAACGATGTCAACGGCGCCGCCTGGTGCCTGGTGGACTATTTCAGTGACATCGGCGTCAAGTACCTGACCATGGGAATTAACAAGACCCGTTCCCTCCTTCCCTTTGACAAACCCACGGCCTTCTGGTGGGAATCACCTTCGGGGAAACGCATTCTCGCCTTTCGCCCGGATCATTATCACACCGGCAACTCGATGCAAATCCATTACGCGGACTTGACCAGGTTTGAGCCGAACTTGTTGAGCTACCTCCAGTCATTGAAGGAAAAGGGCTATCCCTTTGATCGCATCGCCGTACAGTTCTCCGGCTATCATACCGACAACTCTCCACCGGCGCTCAAAGAGTGCGATTTGGTGAAAGCCTGGAACGAAAAGTACGTTTGGCCCAAACTGCGCCTTGCTACAGCCAAAGAATTCCTGCAATATGTCGAGACCAATCACGCTGCGGAATTGCCCGTTTACCGCGTAGCATGGCCGGATTGGTGGACCGACGGTTTTGGCTCCGCCGCGCGCGAAACCGCAGCATCCAGGCAGACACACGTTTCCGTGCAGGTGACGGAAGGACTATTGTCGATGGCTGCTTTGCTGGGCGCACAAATGCCCGAGCAAATT
>DYKH01000092.1:6978-21764 GCA_020722685.1 Caldithrix sp.
GGAAGGACTATTGTCGATGGCTGCTTTGCTGGGCGCACAAATGCCCGAGCAAATTCTGGAGCGCGTGGCAGCGGTGCAGGACGCTCTGCTCTTTTATGACGAGCACACTTTTGGCGCAGCAGAAAGCATCAGCGACCCCTTGGCTGCCAACAGCATGATCCAGTGGGGGGAGAAATCTTCCTATGCCTGGGATGCCGTGAAAAACGCCGGAACTCTCCGCGAGGAGGCGTTGGGCCTATTGCAGGACTATATACCAAAGACCGGGGTTCCTACCGTCGCTGTCTTCAATACCCTCAATTGGCAGCGCTCAGGATTGATCGAGGTGTTCATCGACCATGAGATTTTGCCGCGAGAGAAAAGCTTCCGCATTGTTGACGGTCAAACGGGCGAAGCCATTCCGGCACAAGCGCTGCGCAGCAGAAGTGAAGGCACCTACTGGGCGCTGTGGGCCAGAGACGTACCGCCGTTCGGTTACAAGGTATATCGCATCGTGGTTTTGGATCAAGGAAGGGAGGAGTCCCTAAAAGAAACCCTCGAATCCGGCCTTATGGAAAACGCCTATTATCGGCTGCAATGGGATGCTCAATCCGGCGCCGTAACCAGCTTAATCGACAAAGACACCAATCAGGAGTTGGTCGATTCTCAAGGCGCTTGGACCATGGGACAGCTCATTTACGAAAGATTGTCCAGCGGGAGAAGTTTTGACCAGAACGCCTTTGCGCGCACCAGCGTGCGCAATGTTCGCATGCAAAGCTTCAGCAAAGGCCCCATTTGGCAAAGCATCACGTTCACCGCCGATCTGGATGGCTGCGCCCAACCGCACGGAGTGCGCGGAGAGATCCGGCTTTTCGAGACGGAAAAACGAATCGAGTTTCACTTCCTCAGCCGCAAGCTGCCGGTGACCGACGCGGAAGCCATGTATGTCTCTTTTCCCTTCTCGCTCCCCGACAGTAAAATCATCTACGAAGCTCAGGGGGGCTTGGTAAGCCCGGGAGAGAATCAATTGCCCGGTTCTGCATCCGATTGGCAGACGGTGCAAAATTTCATCTCCATCCGCAACGACGCCGGCCAGATCATCCTCGGCAGCGATCAAGTGCCGTTGGTGCAGTTCGGCGAGATCAATCTCGGCAAATGGCAAGAGATTGCCAAAATCGAAAAGCCACACGTGTTTTCCTGGGTGATGAATAATTATTGGTTCACCAATTTTGCCGCCAGCCAACAGGGCGATTTTGCCTGGAGCTACTACCTGACCTCGACGAAAGATAAAAGCAACCAGACAGCCACGCAATTTGGCTGGGGCTCGCGCGTTGCCTTGGTGCCGCGGGTGTTGCCGGCGGGGAAATCCGGCACGGCCAGTCCATCCTTGTCTGCTCTTAATCTGGAGGCGGCCAATGTTGTGTTGGTCAACGCCAAGCCTGCTATGGATGGAAAAGGCATCATTTTGCATGTGCGGGAGGTGGAGGGAAAAGAGACGGCCATAAAAACAAGCGATCTAATGCCGGCCAAAAAGCTATCTTCAATCGAAGAGGTCAATGTTTTGCAGCAGCCGTTGAGGGAGGTTGGTGAAGTTATCTCATTCTTACCATTCGAGGTGAGATTCATCAGGCTGGCGTTCTAAAGCCGCCTTACTGAAAGATTCTTGTAGGAAGGTTTTGTAGGGGAGTTCTGTAGGAGGGCTTTTCAAACCCGAAGCAGTATCCGCAAATCGGCGTTAGGAAACGCCTCCTACGGACTGATAGGCCTGGCCTGTTTAATAATTGGGGATGTCAATCCCCGCTAAGCCAGAACCAATGAAAGAATCCAATTCCTACTCTCGAGCTATATGGAGACACAGCTCCCATTCAATGGCCCATGCCAGAGTAGGATAAGTCGGGACGAATGTCCCGCGCTATTCGCCGTGCCGGAAGAATTTTCGGCACGATCACAAAACCGGACACTGCTTAAAATTGTCTTAATGCGCTGCCGAAGACTCTTATTGACATTCTTAGAGGTTATTAGTAACTTTCATTGACCAAGAAATGAATTGTTTGCCCCGGCAAAAAAGATTATGGAAATAGACGGCATAAAAGCAAAGGTACGAGACAACGAATTCGTATTTAGCGATCACGCAGTTCAAGAGGCTGCTGAAGAAGCGATAGACATATTTGAAATAAAAAGTGCCATTTTGAATGGCGAGATTTTGGAACAGAATTCGGATACAGGTCGTGATGAAAGTTGTCTCATATAGGGTTTCGTAAACCAGCGTCCAATCCATGCTGTTTGTGGCTGGAGACGAGAGAAAGTCGTCATCATCACGGTTTACATTCCCAAGCCACCCAAATTCATCAATGCACGAACACGTGGGAGATAATCCTATGAGAAATACAAAATGTCATTTTTGTGGAGGCGAGGAATTCGAGGAACGCCATGTTGAGTATGTTTATCGACGTGAAGGCAAATACCTGATCGTTCGCAACGTACCCTGTGAAGTCTGCTTGAGCTGTGGTGAGCGATATTATCCCGCCGCCTTGTTGGCTATTGAAAAACGTTTCAAAGAAATCCACGAAAAACACGAGGTCCCCCAGCATACAATCAAAGTCCCTATCGAAGCTTTCGTCACTTAGTGAGATTTCCTGATAGGCCGGCACATTGATGCTAGCTTTTTTAATAATGGGGGATGTCAATCCCCCCTAAGCCAAAACAAATGAACGGATCCAATTCTTACTCCCAGGCTGCATTGATACACAGCTCCCATTCAATGCCCACCGACCCCAGAAAGTTAGGTTGACAGCCTTAGATATTTTCTGTATATTGGACTGGCAACCAAATCGAGGCCGTTCATGAGAGAAATCTTATACCTTCTCAATCCACACTGGCGAGGAAAGGCCCTGCCGGTCGGTGTGTCCCGACCGCGTTATTTGCAGAGCCTGTTGGCAAATCTTGAACGCCGAGAAGTGCAATTGCTCATTGGCTCCAGACGTGTCGGCAAGACGACAATCATGTTTCAGGCCATCAGCCAACTTATCACGGAAAGCAAAGCTCTACCTTACGAGATCCTATATGTCTCCCTCGACCACCTCGCCCTAACCGACATTCCCATTCCCAAAATTCTTGAAACCTTCCGGGCGGAATTTCAGCACCCGCGAGAGCGCCGGCTTTATGTTTTTCTGGATGAGATTCAAAGCAGTCTCAACTGGGCGCAACATCTCAAGAACCTTGTTGATTTTGAAGATGTGCGGCTATGCGCGGCAGGCTCATCTTCCTTGCTCATCGAGCAACAAGGGGTTTACCTGACAGGACGCGCCTTGCGCACCGCCGTTTTGCCGCTCAGTTATCACGAATTTTTGACTTTCAAAAACGCCGTCCCCGGCCCGACTGAGGAGTACCGGCACGATGGCTTGCTGATTGAATATCTTTTTCAGGGCGGCTATCCCGAGCAAATCCTGGCGCCACATCCAACATACCTGGCGGAGCTGCTTGATTCCGTGATTAATAAGGACATTATCCGCGCTTATGGTATCAAAAATCCGGATACTCTCAACAAGCTGTTGTTGCTGCTGGCGCAACGTATCGGGCAGCGCATCAGTCATAGTAAACTGAAAAACATCCTGCGTGTTTCTCAGGATGTCGTGCGCGACTATCTCAGGTACTTGATGTCTGCCTATCTCATTGGTGAAGTCCCCAAATTTTCTTACTCCTCCAATGAGCAAATCTATGCCGAAAAGAAGTATTACTTTTCTGATACCGGCTTGCGTACTGCGGTGGTCGGTCAAAAGGATTTGGGCGGTCTGGCCGAAAACGCTCTTTACCTTCATTTGCAGCGGCAATTTGGACAGGTATTTTACGGGCGAACCAACAGTCATGAAGTCGATTTTGTGGTTTTGGATCACGGCCAACCGCGGATTTTTGAAGCTAAATTTGTTGAACAACTGAGCGACGAGGAGTTTAAGCCGGTATTTAAATTTATTGACAAACTTCCGGGTGGCGATGACGCGTCGAAAGTGAGGGAAGCAACGATTGTAACTCGCAATCTTGCCGGCGTTCGTACCTTTGGCGATAAGAAAATAGAACTGGTTCCAATGTGGAAGATGCTGCTGCACGAAAGCACTCAGCTCTGACAGGATTTGGAACCCTGTCAGGATTTCCTATCTAATCGGGTGAAATTCAGCTAACCGATTCCATAAACGTTCCACAATTCAGAAGGAGAGGCACCATGGAAAAGCAAGAAATCCTTTTAGGCGGTTCGCGCAGCCATGTAAGTCGCCGACAATTTCTCTCGCGCTGTGCCACCTGCGTCGGCGCGGCGGCCACCTTGACGGCACCGGCCTATTTGAGCTGCGGGCCGGAAAAAAAGATGCGAATTCGCGTCATCTATTCGCTGCACGCGGAAAAACAAGCCCAACCCGACTGGCCCAACGTCGGCTTTGATTTTGTCCCGGTGATGGAACGGATCAATGCCGAGCTGCGCCAACACTTCAAGAACTTTGAGTTCATTCCAACTCTGGCCACTGGGGAAGAACCGGCCAAGAAAATCCTCGCAGAAGATGCCACCGCCGGCAATATCGACGGCTACCTCGTCTACCAAATGAACTGCTGGAACCGGGTGGTGCAGACCATGGCGACTTCGGGCAAACCGGTGCTGTACGCCGATTTTCAGTTCGGCGGCAGCGGAGGATTCCTCGTCTATACCGCTCGCTTCCTGCGCGAACAAGCGGCCAATGTGGGTTTCGTGGCTTCGTCTAATAGCAACGATCTCATCGAAGCCGTCAAGTGCTTTGACGTTGTTCGCAAGGGCGGATCGACTGCGGATTTCGTTGCCGCAGTCACCCGCGCCCGCCAGAAGCATACCCCACTGGCCGGTAATCTATCCTGCACCCCCGACAACGTCCAATGCCTTTCTGCTGAAGAATGCGTAAGCCGCCTGAAAGGGATGAAGCTCCTGGCTGTGCGCAACCAGGAATCCAAGCCGGGCGACGAAATCATGGGCATGCAGGTGGTGTACATTCCCTTCAATGAGGTGAACGACGCGTGGAAGGCAGCCGATCCCGACGAGTCCAAAGCCGTCGCCGACATGTGGCAAAAGCGCGCTCAGGTCATCCGCGACGTGTCGCGCGAGACGCTGGAAACCTCTGCCGCCATGTACCTGGGCATGAAATCCGTCATGCAAAAGCATGGCGCCGGCGGCATCACCGTCAACTGTCTGGGCGGATTCTATGGCGGCCACATTCATGCTTATCCCTGCCTGGGCTTCCATGAGCTGAACAATGAAGGCTTGGTGGGCGGCTGCGAATGCGACGTGCGCTCCGCCGCTACCATGCTGGCCATCGGCACCTTGGCAAATGGCCGGCCCGGCTACATTTCCGATCCGGTCATGGATACCTCCAAGCGACAAATCATCTATGCCCATTGCGTGGCCTCCAACAAGGTGTTTGGACCGCAAGGTGCAACGAACCCCATCGAGATTCTCACCCATTCCGAGGATCGGCAGGGCGCATCGGTGCGCTCCCTTCTGCCGGTGGGCTACATGACCACTTCCCTTGAATGCGACCACAAGCGCAAGGAAATCCTTCTCCATCGCGCCAAGGCCGTGGCCAACGATCCGGACGACCGCGCTTGTCGCACCAAGCTCTGCGCCGAGCCGGTAGGCGACTTTGAAAAGCTGTTCCGGGAATGGGATCAGTGGGGCTGGCATCGGGTCACTTTCTACGGCGACCTCAAAGAGCCGGTTTACGCTTTTGCCGATGCGCTGGGATGGAAGGTGGTGGAGGAGGCGTAATACTTGTCGTTAATGGCATCTTCGCGGAAGCTCTGAGCTTCCGGGAAGGTGGTTAGGCCAAAAAAAATTGACTTCACTGAACACCATTGCGCCCGGCAGTAATCTGGCTGGTGATTATGGTATTCTACTAAGAATTGATGCTACATTCTCATGAATTGTGGTAAGAATCGAGGAGAACCGTGATGGACCAGTACTCTAGTTTCGGTGATAGGCCAGTTATTTACTAGGACCTTCAAATGGAACACTCTGAGAGGGTTTAGCACGCTGTCATAGTTCTTGCCCGACAAAGAAACAACATTCTCCAGTAGCAAAGCCAAATGTTCCCGCTGCTGCAGAATCAGATTGTTGATGTCAAACCATTGGGTCTCAGTTGGAAGAGCCTCTACAAAGTTGCCGGCGTGGCTGCCTTGGTCGCCATGTCCGCCAATTTGCTGGATGTCGTTCTCGGATTCGGAGATCCGGAGGTCATCGCCTTTGGCAGCAAAACCGCCGTTGACGGGTTTGCCGTGTATGGGGAAAGCTGTTTCAAGGGGCGGTACATGCTCGGCATTCTGAACATCGTGTACATGGTCTGCCTGTTCCCGGTTTACTTTGCCCTCTTCGTCGCGCACCGTCGCAAAAACGTATTGTACGCCGCCCTGGCGATGATTCTCTTTTTCATCGGCATGGCTGTTTACATCTCGAACAACGCCGCCATTCCCATGTCCGTTCTTGCAGACAAATATGCGGCCGCAGGTAGGGATGCCGAGCGGGAGTTGCTGGCTGCGGCTGGCGAATCCGTGCTGGCTCGCGGTGAGGATTTTACTCCGGGATCATTCATCGGAACCATCTTCAGCGCAGTCGCTGCTCTTCTCATATCCGTCGTCATGCTTCGCGGCGGCGTCTTTGGCAAAGCGACTGCTTGGATCGGCATCGTCGGCTTTACCTGCCTGTCCATATTTACCTTCATGGCCACGTTCGTGTCCTCTTGGTACCACCTCGCCTTCTACGGGTTTGGAAGGATCGGCGGCTTGCTGGCTCTTGCCTGTTTTCTTCTTGTTAGCCGGAGATTGTTCCAGTTGGCGCGGCTCACGAATTCGGGGCTTGGAAAGCAAGCTCAAAGAAAAGAACGGGCACAACAATCTCAATATGAACCCCGGCGATCAGGAGCCGATTGACTTTCCGAGAAGGGCGCAAGACTGCCACCGACTGCCAAGAATCAGAAACCGGCAAATATTCTTCTGTCTTTGTGCATCTTCACAAGCCCGTTTGCATCAAATAACGCGAAATTGAGAACCGCTTTGGAAAATAGGAAATCTAAAAGGAGGAATAGTCATGGAAAATCAAGTTGTCAGTCTACCTCGAATCAACGAACCGGCCCCGGATTTCACCGCCAAAACCACCCACGGAACCATCAAGCTATCGGATTACAAGGGAAAGTGGGTCGTGCTCTTTTCCCATCCGGCGGATTTTACTCCGGTCTGCACCACCGAGTTCATGGCGTTTGCCAAGAAAGCTCCGGAATTCGAGCAGATCAACACACAAGTCATCGGCCTCAGCATCGACAGCGTCTTCTCTCATTTGGCCTGGGTGCGCAACATCGAGCAGAATTTTGGCGTCAAGATTCCCTTCCCGATCATCGCCGACTTGGATATGAAAGTCGCCAAGCTGTACGGGATGATTCATCCCAGCGCTTCGGACACCTCTGCGGTGCGCGCCGTCTTTGTCATCGATGACAAGGGCATATTGCGGGCAATGGTCTACTACCCGCTTTCCAATGGCCGCAGCATTGATGAGATTTTCCGCGTGGTGACGGCGCTGCAAACCTCGGACAAATTCGATGTAGCCACCCCGGAGAATTGGCAGCCCGGTCAGAAAGTGATCGTGCCGCCTCCGCAAACGCAGGAAGCCGCCGAGAAACGTGCCGGTGAAGGCTACGATTACACCGACTGGTACTTTAGCAAGAAAACCATTTAGTTTTCTGCAAAGGGAAAAAGGCCGCGTCCGTAAGTTGGTCGCGGCCTTTTGATTTGCATGGTCTCTGAGAGCGAGGTTTTGCTTCACTATACTTGTTAAGGGTAAGAATTGCACCCTTTTTGTCATTCCTGAGCATGCAGGAATCTCCTTGTGAACAGGTGGTTAGGAGATGCCTGTATTCACAGGCATGACATGAAAAAGCGACCCATAACGAGCATATTTACGCAGTGCCTTTTGCACCCGCCACATCCGGGCGTCTCGGCGTGATCCCTCTATATTTCTTCCACGATCTCGATCATCTTTTCATAATTCTTGAGCGACAAACTGGAAAGCTCTCTTCCGTAGGGGCAAGCACTGGGCATCAGAACAAAGCCTCGTCCATCACCGGCTGTCCCTTCGTCCAACGCCCGCTTCACCTTTTCGGCAAAGCGGGCGGTCGGCAGGTTTTCAATGTCGCTGACCTCCAGATTGCCGAACAGCACCATTTCTTTGCCATACCTCTTTCTGACGTATCCAAGCTCAACGTCTCCCTGCGGTGGCGGCTCGATGGGATCGAGAGCATCGGCACCCATGGATACAATGTCATCAAGAACGGCTCTTACGTTTCCATGACAATGAATGCGGGCATAGCCGCCATAGCGGTGAATGGCTTTTATCATGGGGGCCACATATCGGCAAGCGTATTCGCGGAATAATCGGGGAGGGAGGTAGGGTGGCGTGGCGTATTCTGGGCCGTAGATGCGCCAAAGCCTGCCGGGCAAAGCTTGGGAGATCGCTTCGGTTTTCGGCAACAGGTTTTCCGCAAACTTTTCCAACAATTGATGAAATAAGGTGGTCTCGGTGAGAGCGACCACCGTGTATTCGGCCATGTTGAAGAGCGAAGCAGCAAGACAAAGGGGGTCCGGCGTGTCGATCATCACGATGCCCGTATCGCCGAGAGCCTCTTCTGCGCGTAGAACCGAGGACGTGTCGACCGTATCCCTGGGCTGAGGTAGAGGAACCGTCATAAATGCCTTCAAGTCATCTACATTTTTGAGCAGATGCTCTTCCGTCCAAACGGTGTTCACATCCGGGTCGCGGCGAGTGCGGGAAGTAAGCGTACGACTCCCGGCGCGCACGCGTTGAACGCAATGCCGACTCCCGCCAATGACGGTTATTTCCGTGTCTGAGATTTCTTCGATTGGATCAGGTAAGACGTTGGTAAAGGCCACGCCGCGCATGACGATGCGGTCGGTTTTTTCCTTAGCCAGGCTTAACAAAGGTTGCCAGGAAGGGTGCGAATAGATATTCAACGGATCCGGATCGGCAGGGTCCTGGTCTAAGGCGCTGATCTCATAAAATGACACGGCAGGGCGGTCTACGCTTTGGCCTTGCAGCGTGGCCATCAATCGCTCACGTCGGGTCATTTTGGAGCCATTCCGCCAAGCTTGGTCACAGACTGCTTGACCAGTTGCTTCAATGTGGACAGATCTATGTCCTCAGTCTTGTTGATATAAAGACAAGACTTGCCGGTTTTGTATTTCCCCAATTTCTCCATCAATTCGGCATAGCGCTCAAATCCAGGCATGATGTACAGGGTCAAGTTTTGTTTGCGGGGAGAAAAACCGACTTGAAACCAGTCCCCCTCTCGACCGCTCTTATACTTGTAATGATAGCTGCCAAAGCCCACAATGCTATCTCCCCACATCATAGCGGGCGACTTGGTTGCTTCTTGCATGAGCGCCAACAGCGCAAAGCAGTCCTGGCGCCTACTTTCATCGGGGATGCTGTTCAGGAAATCTTGTACGCTTCGTTCGGTTAGTTTTGTCTTTAGTTCTGCCATTTCCGCCTCGTTCATAATCATGCCCAATATTTTTTGAACTGCAGGACCTTTTTCCCAAACTCAGTTTCCCGATCCCCTCTACCACTACCCCTTCCGGCAGATTAGCGAGTTGGTTTGGATCATGGACGAACTGGAATGTGATGTGTAAATTCAATCAATCGTTTGCGTATCTTTTATTCCACGACCCGAACTGTTGTCGCAGTTCGGGAGGATGCGCTTATCATGCGCTACCTTGTAACATCTTGAGGATGTGCTTCGCTAAAGAGTCCTTGATCTCGCGATGTCGAGGGACTGGTAGGGACTGGTTGCGACATTTTGGTCTCTGGATTCTGATACCAGTCATGTCGGCCACCGTGACGAATTAAGATACAACCCATCTCCTCAATCGCATGGATCAAATCCTTCCGTTTCATGCTACGATCAACTCCCCAACGTGACGGACGGTGGGGAGTCGTCCACCGGTTAGTTCCTTATATACATCCTTCAGGTTTTCTTTGAGCTCATCAAAAGTCTCACCCTGTGTTCTATAATCTGGAAACTCATCAAGCCAGCCGATGAACATATCATCTTCTTGATAGTAAATAAACTTCTTGGTCTCCATGGCGTTTATCCCATTTAGTTGTTGATTGAAGGGTATCTCCTCCCACTCAATCGGCACGCAAAAAGCGATGTCGACTGGGCGGCCAAGTCGAAGCCGTTGCTATGCCTCCCATGGCATAGCTTCCCAATTCAAGAATTGGCAAACAGCATCTTGGGCTATGCTGTACGCCTCGCCTCTGCTATTTGCTCGTTTGAACCTCACACTAGCGTCATGAAAGAGTTCTTCCGCTATTTTTAAGAGGGCCCTATTCCTTTTTCCTCGTCTTGTTCGCATGCACATTCGAGAATAGCGGACAATTGCCTCGCTTTCGTGTTCGTTTTTTCTTTTTCTTGAGCTATTCCGAGTGCTACTTGCAACATGCTTGCCACTACAACAGAAAGTCTATGAGTGCGACCGTGAGGGACAAGCCGTTTTAGCATTTCTATCCATACATTGTAAATTTTTGATCCAACCACATCTTTGATCATCCTGTTGACCTCTCTATCTCCTCCCGAACGGGGCTTCAATGCAATTGCAGAGCTTCTTCCTCAACTCACTTTCTTTGCACCTCCACCACTTCCCCCTTGAGCACATTCGAGGTGGCGTCGGTGATGCGAACATTGAGAAACTGACCTTTGTGATAAGGGCCTTTGGGGAAAATCACCAGCTTGTTGCCGTCATTGCGGCCCTGAAAGTCGCTGGCGGATTTCTTGGTGCTTTCTTCCTCGACCAAAACTTCCTGAATCTCGCCAATGTGCGCCCGGTTCTTGCGTAGAGAGATCACTTTTTGCATTTCGTTTAAGCGCACGATTCGCTCGCTCTTAACTTCTTCCGCCACATCATCCGGATATTTTCGTGCGGCGATGGTTCCGGCCCGCTCCGAGTATTTGAAGATGAAAGCTGAATCATATTCCACCTGCTGCATCACTTTGATCGTTTCAGCAAAATCTGTTTCTGTCTCCGTCGGAAAGCCGACGATGATGTCCGTGGTGATGGCCATGTTCGGATAATGTCCACGAATGTCATCGACCAGTCGTAGGTACTCTGCCTGCGTGTAGGTTCGTCGCATCAATTCGAGAATGCGATCATTACCGGCTTGCAGCGGCAGATGAATGTGCTTGCAAACCTTGGGATTTTCCGCTACCACGTGCATCAAGCGGTGGGGAAAGTCCTTGGGATGCGGCGAGGTGAAGCGAATCCGCTCAATGCCTTCCACGGCGCTCACTTTTTCCAAAAGATAGGCGAAATCTTTGCCCTCAAATTTGTAAGAATTGACGTTCTGGCCCAGGAGCGTGACCTGCCGAAACCCCTCGGCAGCCAACTTTTGGACTTCCTGAACCACGTTCTCGGGGGAGCGGCTGCGCTCCCGGCCGCGAGTGTACGGGACGACGCAGAAGGAGCAGAAATTGTCGCAGCCGCGCATAACGGCAATCCAGGCATTGACGCCGCTCTCCCGGCGGGGATAGACGTCGTAATAGGTCTCGAATTCGGAAAGGGTGACGTCAAATGCTTTCTGCCCGGTTGATTCCACTTTATGAATGACCTGCGGCAGCCGTTTGTAACTATCCGGGCCGACGATAAAATCCACCGGCAGCTTGGGGTCGTCCAGTAATTTTTTGCGGTAGTCGGTGGCCATGCAGCCCAAAACGCCGATTTTGACCGGCTCGCCGTTTTTTTGATGCTTGATGCTGTGAATGCGTGAAAACACTTTGCGATTGGCATGTTCGCGCACAGAACAGGTATTGAGCAGCACCACCTCCGCATCGTCCACAGAGTCAGTCAAGACATACTCATCATCCTTGAGAATGGATTTGACCAGCTCGGTGTCGTACTCATTCATCTGGCAGCCATAGGTTTCTATGTAGACCCTTTTCATTGAATCGTCCCGATGACGGTTTGATTGTCGATCTTCTCTAATCGCACCGGCAAAAACCGGTTGTGCAAATCCTGGTCGGACTTGGCTTTCACGCGAATGTAGGTGTCGGTCAAACCGCTCCAAAACTCCTTTTTCTTCTGCTCGAACAGCACCCATTCGGTTTGGCCGAGAAAGCGCTCAAAGTAGGTGCGGCGCTTACGGGCGGACAGCTCGCGCAACCTCTGGCTTCGCCTTTCGATCTCTTCTCTGGGAACTTTCTCCGCGCTTTTTCGGCTGCGAGCAATAGTGCGATCCGAGTAGCTAAAAACGTGGAAATAAGTAAACGGCAGCTCTCGCAGCAGCTCATAGGTCTGGGCAAAGTCATCGGGGCTTTCTCCCGGGAAACCGACGATCACATCCGTTCCCAGACAAACGTCGGGCACTTTCTTTTCTGCCGAGTGGAGGAAATCGATGAACTCTTGGATCGTGTATCTCCGGTTCATTCTTTGTAAGACCGAGTCGCTGCCGCTTTGCAGCGGGATGTGCAGAAAGCGGCACAGCTTTCTCTGCGCAGCCATCCGATCCAGAATAGTTGCAGGAATAGTGGTTGGCTCGATGCTGGTGATACGGATGCGCAACAGTCCGGCGATTTCCTCCAACGCCGCGATGACGTCGGCAATGTTTTTGTCGGCAAAACGATAGGTGCCGACGTTAATGCCGGTCAGCACCAGCTCCCGATGGCCGGCAGCGACCAACTCGCGCGCTTCGCGCAAAAGGTCATCAAACTCGCGGCTGCGGGCGCGTCCGCGTGCATAAGGTATTTCACAAAAGGAACAGAAGAAATCGCAGCCATCCTGAATCTTGAGATTGGCGCGCGTATGATGCGGATCGATGCCGGCAAAGGGAATCTTGAAACTCCCCTTTTTAATAACGGGAGCGATGACTTGCGGCCGACTGCTATCGATGCCTCGAAGCATTTCAGCCAAGTCCATCTTGACCGCATTGCCGACCACCCACTGCACGCCGGACATTTCCAGCAGCTTCTCTTGTTGTATCTGCGCCTGACAGCCAACCAAGGCAATTTGAGCTTGGGCATTGAGACGATTGATCTTGTTCACCAATCGCCGCGTGTCGGCATCGCCGTTTTCAGTCACCGTGCACGTATTGATGACAACAATGTCGGCAGGTTGATCGAATCCGACAACCTGATAGCCTTCGCGCTCGAACCCGCGCTGAATGAGTGCAGTCTCGGCCTGGTTTAAGCGGCAGCCTAATGTATAGAATGAGACGGTCTTGTTCATCTGTACGCTGTTCACTCTTTCTTAACCGCCTAAAGATAAAAATTCGTGCGGGAGAAAGCAATCAAAATATGCCTTGAGCAATAAGCACCGCGATAAGGAGCCAGAGCAATCCCTTGATCAAGAAAAAGAGAAAGCCCACTATTCCAAGCTTTTTGAGCCACGGCCTCATTCGGCAATCACCTCATAGGTGCGAAAAGTGGAGGTCAGCGGCGGCTCTAATCCGGCTTGCTTAGCGGCTTTCAGATCTTCGAAACCGCGTTGATGACCTTCCAGGAATTCGCCGGATTTGGTCCAGGCCCGGAAAGACTCTTCGTCCCGCCAATTACTCATGATCAAATAATCCTGGCCATCTTGGGTCGGACGGAGGACCTGCATGCGAATGAAACCCGGCATGCGGTCGATCGCTTTGGCTCTGGTGGCGAAGAGATGCTCAAATCTGGACTTGTAGTGCGGCTTGCAGGTGATGTAATTGATGGCTACGAACATCGTTTTGTTACTCCTTCTGGTGCAACTTTTATTGTGTCTTTTTCTCTAACTATAGTTTGGCAAATTCTTTCTTGACACAATATGTAGGAGAACTCTCCCAGTTCGACCACAATATATATTCCTGATCGGCGTCTGGAGACGCCTCCTACGGCTTGAATTCAAAATTTTGCCAAACTACTGTTTCTCTAATTTGCTTTTCGCAGCTCATTGCAGATGGCCATAAACAGAAAGCAATGAGAAGCGTCTATTTTCAAAGAAAAGCCATCCCTTCCACCCAAGTGAATGAATGGCCGAATGCTATGTTACTTGGGAAGCGCGAGCGATAGGCAAAGGTAGGTGGAGGATTCGGGCAGAGTGTACTAATAATGCGAATTCTTTTCATTCCGGCTTTGTACTTCCTGGTATTTTCGCAAAAGCTCCAAAATTCTCTCGAAGGAGTGAACAAATTCCCTTTGCTCGGAATCAGTGAAGGTCTTGAGCACTCGAGCAAATCGATCACTTACCGCCTGCTTACGCCTTTCCAAAACGGCGTGACCTTTGGAAGTCACAGACAACAGCACTTTGCGCTTGTCTGAGCCTTCTTCAAGTTTGGCGAAATAATTCGTCTCAAGCATTCGATTGACCAACTCTGTTCCTGTGGATGCCGCAAGGTTAAGCTTTTCGCACAGCTCCGAAATCGTGAGATGATCGAAAACATTCAGAATGATCAAAGCTTGATACTGCCGCATGGTCAATTGTTCTTCGGTAGGCTGGCGATAGTCGAGATCGTGAAAAACGGCCATGATCTTGGGCGCCATCTCGGCGAGCTGCATAGCATATTGCTCTCTCATTTTGACTCTCCGCGATAAATTACAGCAAATACTCAGACCGTGGAATTAGGTCTGTTAACCGTCAGGCACGGACCTAAACCATAGGCATTTTTCGGCTCTTCCGGAAAATGCGTACCTGCTATTCACTTTCTCACGGTGTCCGAGTAGCCTTCATGCAAATATCAAACATTAAAACTCAAAATGACATATCAAAATCCAAAA
>DYKH01000093.1:0-6550 GCA_020722685.1 Caldithrix sp.
CCTTTTGGCGGTATCCCCACAAACTGACTCACTCCCCAGGGATTCTTACCCAACAGCCAATCACGATTTGCCAACGCCAAAGAATGATAGCGACTGTCGCCGGTCATCTTTTCATACAACAGGCATTGCATCACCAAGGCGGCCACCAAGTTGTTGGAACACCAAATGAACGGCACGCCAATATGGTAGGGATTCTTCTCTGCCCGCTGCCAGACAGCCTCAATACCGGCCCGGTAGTAACCGGCCAAGGTGTCCTGAAAGGCCTTGTCGACCACTGGAAACAAGGCATAGTGGCCGAGGTTCATGAACGGGTACTGCTCATAGTGACGTGCGGTATCGGCTCCCATCCACGAGGTCGCGCCGATCTGCCGGGCGAATCCTTTGGCGTCCTCCAAGTATCGGCCCTCTTGCGTGATTTTGAACAATTCCGCTGCGCCCCATTCCATATCATCCGCCCAGGTGATTTCGTGATAGCGATACGACGCCAGGCACGGGGTACCCTCCTGACAGCCCGGCTGCTTCAATCCCATCTCATAAACCTCTTTTCCCGCTTGCAGGCAGATGGAGGCAAAGCCGGGATTGCGCAAGTCATCCTGCCAAATCTGCGCGGCCATGCCCATAGCCGCCGCATATCGCCCCGCCAAATTTGCGATGCCGGTGGAGGTGTTTTGATATGGGCCCAGTCCCTGCGGCTTGCCCGTGGCGTAATAGACCGGGCGATAGCTTCCTGGTCCCCAGCCGTAATCGGAGCTGTCGGCAAAAGGCAAGTCCCACACCGTATGGTCGCGGTCGTCCGCCACCTGATGGAAAAGCTGGTCCGGCGCCGGATGCATCTTGAGCATCCAATCCAGTCCCCACTTGGCCTCGTCCAGTACATCCGGAATCCCATTGGCAGCGGGATGCCCCAGGGCGTCGTATCGATCTTGAAACTTGCCCTTGTTCTCGCGATAAGAAAACAGCAATCGGCAAACGGTATTACCGGAAGTCATCAGGTAGCGCAGGTAATCCCCGGCATCGTGCCAACCGCCGCTAGCGTCGATGTAAGTGCTGTCCGGCATGGGGCCGTACATGGTGCGCCCGTCCTTTTGGTGGCAGACTTGATCGAGAAAAGGATTATAGCCGCAACGCTGTTGGCGGAGGTAGGCCAAGACCAGCTCGTGGGCTTCATTGTAAACATCCGGGCCGACATTGAAAGGAAGCGAACGGTAATCGGTGTTCACGACTCGAAGGACGAAGCGTCCGGTTTTGCTTAGCTTGGTGAAATCGATGAGATAGTGATAAGTAAACTCTCCCCAAGTTCCGATGTTCTTCCCCATGGGTGCAGATCCCCAAACCTTCTTTCCTGACTTTGCGTCGACGATTTCTACCTTCAGCTTGTCAAGTGGCTGGCGGGAGAAGACGATGGCCGTCTTTGCTTCCTGTGGCAAGTAGCCAAGCTGGTTGGCGCGCAGATAAATCGCCATGGGTGCATCTTTGGCAAGAGCGCTCAGCCAAATCGAAAGAACGGCAGTGGCGGGCAAACATCGGTTCCAGTGCGAACATCTCATAAGGCGCTCCGCGAAACAATTCGTAATGTGCTGATAGGAAGGATGCCGATCAATTTCCGTCCGTTAGGAACGCCCCCTGTCTGTCACCCCAGCAGGGCAATATTGCGAGTCGAGCGAGTAGGTCTATTGTAGGCCGAAGAATCGGCGTTCAATCCGGCTTGGATGTCGTCCCAACCAGCTCCCATTCACTAAAAAAGAATGCGACCTCTCGTTTGGCATTCTCCAGGGAGTCAGAGCCATGGACGACGTTGCGGGAGATGTTTTCGGCAAACTCTTTACGGATGGTGCCGGCAGCGGCTTTTTGCGGATCGGTCGCCCCCATCAAGGTGCGATAGTCTTGGACTGCGTTTTCTTTCTCCAGCACCGCCACGATGCAGGGGGCTTCCGTCATGAATTCGATCAGCTCGGAAAAGAAGCTTTTGCCCTCATGCACCGCGTAAAATGCCCGCGCCGCCGGACGAGTCATTTGAATCATCTTTAGTCCGATGACGGAAAAGCCGGCCTGAATGATCTTGTCCAGCACTTTTCCGGTCAGTTTATTCTTCACACCATCCGGCTTGAGGATGGCCAAGGTTCGTTCCATTTCCTTCCACGCATGTCTTACTACCTCCCCCGCATTGTGCATTTGCCACTGAGACACAAAGTACCAAGCTAAGACAAACTGAAACAAATTGACAGAGATTGTTCCAGAACAGCCAAGCTTACAAAGCAAAGCCCTCTGATGTTCTACGCTCTTTGTGACTTGGAGCCTTTGTGGCCAACATTTATGAATAGTCCAGATTGTTTTCGCTGTTCAATGTCGCCGCTTTACACAAATTACTTCAAAGCTTTTGCTTCCTCAAGGCCGACTTGAAAGGCATTAAGATTCAACTGCTCAGTGCCCTTGGGCACCCGCGCCTCGATGGCCGACTTGAGGGCGTCTTCAGTAACAATTTTAGAAATGCCGGCAATGATGCCGAGGGCGACAATATTCGCCACCAAAGCCCGTCCCACCTTCTCTCGCGCCAGGCGGATGATGGGGATGGGATAAACATTAAAGTCGCCCTGCGGAAAACGAGTGACAGCCTCCGCATCGACGATAATGATTCCGCCTTTCTTCATGTCACGGGAATACCGGTCGCAAGATTCTTGGGTGAGCGCCAGCAACAAATCGATATTCACTGCCTTTGGATAATCAATGTCCTCATCCGAGATGATCACCTCGGAACGGCTGGCGCCGCCGCGCGCCTCCGGGCCATAGGACTGGCTTTGGGTCGCGTTCAGATTGTCATAAACGGCTGCGGCCTCCGCCAAGATTTTTCCCGCCAAGACCAAGCCCTGACCACCTTCACCACTCAAACGAACTTCATAACGAAAACTCATAGCTGCAAAACTCTCCCAACTTGTTAACGGGGCTAATCAGACACAGCAGTGTAACATTTTCCAATTTCGATTGGATAGAACCCTTCTATCCCAACGCGAGCAAGCCGCGACCAAAATGGCTTTCAAACCGCGAATGGACGCCAATAAGCGCCAATAACTAAATTCGCGTCTATTCGCGCTCATTAGCGGTTGGGATCTTTTAACCGAAAAGACAACAATTGGCCTCGGCTGAGCCCAAATTCTTCCAAGGTCGCATCAATTTCGTCTATTTGGCTTGAAAATGATCGATCAGTTTTTGGTACTCTTCCCGGCATTCCGGGCGTTCGATGTCCACCAGCACGCCCGTGACAATCTTGCCTTCCAACTCCTCCGGCGACATCTTTTCTGCTTTCGCCACCGGAATCGAATCCTCTTTCTGCGCCTTGATCATGTCAACGCCGGCACCCAAGCGGTTTCGCCGCCCGTAAGCGGTCGGACAGGGGGACATGACCTCCACCACGGAAAAACCCTTCTTGAGAATGGCTCTTTCAATCAGCTTTTCCAGTTGCACGGCGTTGTACACCGTGGCCCGGGCCACGAACGTTGCCCCGGCTGCTTGCGCCAAGCCGCTGATGTTGAAGGTGTTTTCAAAGCTGCCAAAAGGTGCGGTGCTGGCCTTTTTGCCCATCGGGGTCGTCGGCGAGACTTGACCGCCGGTCATGCCATAGATGTGATTGTTAAACAAGATCACCGTAATATCAATGTTGCGCCGGGCGGCATGAATATAGTGGTTTCCGCCGATAGCAGTGGCATCGCCATCGCCGGTAATGACGATGACGTGCAGCTTGGGATTGGCCATCTTGACGCCGGTGGCAAAGGTGAGCGCCCGACCGTGTAAAGTGTGCAAGGTGTTGAAATCCACATAGCCAGGCAGCCTGCTGGAACAACCGATGCCGGAGACCATGCAGACCTCATCCTTGCTGAGGCCGATCTTATGAATGGCGCGGATCAGCGACTTGAGCACAATTCCATCCCCGCAGCCGGCGCACCAGATGAGCGGGAACTTGCTCAGGCGCAGATAATAATCATAATTGAACATCTATACAAATTCCTTAATTTTGGCCAGAATGTCGAGAGGGCTGATGGGATCTCCATCCACACGATTAATCCTGCTGACCGGTACCCGACCGCGCACTGCCCACTCTACCTCGTGAGCGATTTGGCCGAGATTCATTTCCGGGACAATCCAGGTCTTGACTTGAGCGGTGTGCTTGACGATTTCCCGTTCCGGGAAGGGCCACAGGGTCATTGGCCGCAGCAATCCGGCTTTGATACCGGCTTCTCTGGCCATGCGCACGGCATGCCGACTGGATCGCGCCGAGGAGCCATAGGAAAACAGTCCGATCTCGGCGTCTTCCAAAAGATACTCTTCGACCTCGATGATCTCATCCAAGTGATCGTCGATCTTGCGATGCAACCGCTGCATCAGTTTGCCGATTTCCTCAGAATTGTTGGTCGGAAACCCCGTCTGGTCGTGCGCCAAGCCGGTGACGTGGTAGCGATAACCCTCGCCAAAATTGGCCATCGGCGACACACCCGAAGCAGTGTGTTCGTAGGGCAAATACTCTTCCGGTCTCACAGTAGGTTTTTGCCGATTGACAATTTTTAGCTCATGCGCTTCGGGTAAGACCACCTTTTCGTTGACGTGGCCCAGAATTTCATCTAACAGCAAAATGACCGGGGTGCGGAACTGCTCTGAGAGATTGAAGGCGCGAACGGTCAAGTCGAAAATCTCCCTGACCGTGTAAGGCGTCAAAGCAATGATCGGATGGTCACCGTGCGTGCCCCAGCGCGCTTGCATAACGTCGCCCTGGGAAGGTAAGGTGGGCAACCCGGTGCTGGGGCCGCCGCGCATGACGTTGACCACCACGCACGGAACCTCGGCCATGGCCGCATAGCCGATGGCCTCCTGCATCAGCGAGAATCCCGGTCCGCTGGTGGCAGTCATGGATTTGGCGCCGGCCAAAGAGGCACCGACGATGGCGCCCATGGAGGCGATCTCATCTTCCATTTGAATAAAGACGCCGCCGATCTTGGGCAATTCCTCGGAGAGGACTTCGGCCACCTCGGAAGATGGGGTAATGGGATACCCGGCGTAAAACTTTAATCCGGCCGCCAACGCTCCTTCGGCACAGGCTTCGTTGCCGGTTATGACTTTGACTTTACGATCGGAATGAGTGGACATATTTAGCCGCTGTTTGAGAATATGAATTCACGATGCAGAATTGTTTTTGGGGAACGATTGATTCACGCTTAAGGGAGATTGGAAGCGACCTTATCCTGAAGCAGCGTCCGCGATTCCCTTTTTCGCGGCTCGATTATCGATGACGACAATGGCAAAATCGGGACAGCGCAGCTCACAAAGCCCGCAAGCATTGCAGGCCTCCAAGTCCTTAACTCTGGCCAAGCCGTTTTGCATCACCAGTACATCTTTAGGACAAAGCTCGACACAAATCGCACAGCCCTTGCACCATGCGTCGTTGATCTGTATGTCAATCGGTTTCTGGCTCACAACTTCACTCATCGAAAATCTCTCCATGACAAAATTAAACAATAGGGCAAAAAACTTGTGTGGTTTTGAAAACCTCACAGGTTTTAGATTTTACTTACCTACAATCACACCCCTAACGAACATAACCGACGCATCCAATCTAGCGAATTATCTCCGTCCCCGTTTTACCGGCAATGGCCTCGGACATTCGCTCCACGGAGCTGATGACGACCTTGCTCCCACCGTGTTCTAAGAAATCTATCGCCGCCTCAATTTTGGGGCCCATGTTGCCTTTGGGAAATTGGCCTTCGGCCAAGTACTGCCGCGCTTCTTTGACGGTCATAATATCCAAGTAACGCTCGTTGGACTTGCCAAAATTGACCGCGACTTTATCCACAGCAGTAAGAATATAAAGCTCACTGGCTTCAATTTCTTCAGCCAACACCGCTGAAGCCAGATCTTTGTCAACCACCGCATCGACGCCTTCCAGCCGACCATCTTGCTCCACATAGACCGGAATTCCACCCCCGCCGGCAGTTATAACAATGACACCCTGATGCACCAAGCGGCGTATGGTTTGGGCTTCGACGATTCGTTTGGGTTTAGGCGACGGCACCACCCGCCGGTATCCTCTACCCGCATCTGCTTTGATGATATAACCACGGTTTCGATGCAGATTTTCTACTTCCTCTTCCTGATAAAACGGTCCCACAAACTTGGTCGGATTCAGCACCGACGGATCCTCCTTATCCACGACCACTTGAGCCAACACCGTAACCACGTCGCGCTTGACGCCACGCAGCAATAGCTTGTTCTGCAGCGACTGCTCGATCATGTAGCCCATTCCACCCTCCAAATCCGCCACAATCACTCCCAGTGGTATGGGCGGAACCAGGTGCCGCGTCTCTTCCACCCGAATGAGCGCATGCCCAACCTGCGGGCCATTGCCGTGGGTGATGGCCAATTTGTAACCACGCTCGATCAGGTCGGCGACGCCCATCAAGGCGCGACGGGTGTTGGCGAATTGCTGGTAGATGTCGCCTTCTTCGAACTCGCGGGTAATGGCATTGCCGCCGAGGGCGACGACGGCGATTTTGTCATCGCGGTTCAT
>DYKH01000093.1:6650-10880 GCA_020722685.1 Caldithrix sp.
AACGCATCCTCCAACGTCGGCTTGCCGATTTCCTGCAGCTCGTAAAATACCCGCACCGAAGGCTTGTTGATCTGGATGATCCGCCGCAGATCGATGGGAGTGCCGATGATGACTGCGTCGCAATCCGTTGCGTTGATCGTGGCTTCCAAATCTTTCATCTGGCTTTCGCCATAACCCATGGCTGGCAAAAGAGTGCCAATGTCCGGGTACTTTGCAAAAGTATCGACCAGCGATCCGCGCAAGTACGGTCGGGGATCGATGATTTCCGCAGCGCCGAATTGGTAAGCGGCCATCACGCCGGCGCCGAAACTCATCTCGCCGTGAGTCAAAGTCGGGCCGTCTTCAACGACTAAGACACGCTTGCCGTTGATGACCGCCGCATCTTCGATGGAAATAGGCGAGGCAGCGTCGATGATCTTGGCCTTGGGATTGTATTGGCGAATATTCTCCCGCACCTGCTGAATGTCCTCTATTTCGGCTTCCACCTCTTTGTTGATGATGATATAATCCGCCATGCGCAAATTGGTTTCACCGGGATGATAGGTGATTTCGTGACCGGCGCGCAAAGGATCGACGACCACGAAGTGCAAGTTAGGAGCAAAGAAGGGCACGTCGTTGTTGCCGCCATCCCAAAGGATGACGTCCGCCTCCTGTTCCGCTTGCCGCAGAATCTCCCCATAATCCACTCCGGCATAGACCACCGAGCCGCGCACCAGATGCGGCTCGAACTCTTCCATCTCCTCGATGGTGCAGTGATGCTTTTCCAAATCGACGACGGTCTCGAACCGCTGCACCCGCTGCTCCACCAAATTGCCGTAGGGCATCGGATGACGAACGACGACCACTCGCTTGCCTTTTGCCTTCAATAAACCGGCGACGCGCCGGGTGGTCTGGCTCTTACCCGACCCGGTGCGAACGGCGCAAACAGCCACCACCGGCACCTTGGATTTGAGCATGGTCTCTTTCGGCCCCAGCAGCGAGAAGGTTGCACCTAAAGAATTAACCAAGGAGGCCTGATGCATGACGTACTCATGAGAAACGTCGCTATAGGAAAAGAAAACCTCATTGACCGCATGCTTTCTAATCAACTCCGGCAATTGCGCTTCCGGCTCGATGGGAATACCTTGCGGATACTGCGGCCCGGCTAATTCGGCGGGGTATTTTCTCCCCTCGATATTTGGTATTTGGGTAGCAGTGAACAAAACAACATCATAATTAGGATTGTCTCTAAAAAAAGTATTAAAATTATGAAAGTCGCGCCCGGCGGCGCCCATAATGAGTGCTTTTCGCTTTTGCATTCATCCTCCGTGATGTTCCGACGCCCCCATGATTTAGTCCCCAAAATGCCAAATCTCTGCCTTTCGGTAAAAAAACAACCGCTAATGAACGCGAATTGACGCCAATTCTTAATTAGCGCTTATTGGCGTCCATTCGCGGTTTGAAACCTTTTTGACAAAGTCCATCCAGCGGGTCGCAGCGTGTCCGCATTAGGTATTAGCAAAAAGGCAGGAACTCTTCTCCTGCCTCTCTAACATACTAACTCCTTTTGCGGTTCAATGGATTCCTGCAATGAGCTTGAATAGTCCACCAGACTTTTGATGACGTTCTCAACCGTAGAAAGCGAGAATAGCTGTAACCGCAAATGACCGGCTTGCGGCATGCCTTTTATATAATAAGCAATATGCTTGCGCATAAAGGTCAAAGCCCGTCGAGCTCCGTACTTGGCCGCTTCTTCTTTGATGTGGGAAACACACACTCTAATGCGCTCAAGATCGGATGGGCTTTTCGGTTCTTCTCCTCTCTGTAAATAATCCCTGATTTGACTAAAAATCCATGGATTGCCGCGCGCAGCGCGCCCAATCATGACCATATCGCAACCGGTTTCTTCCAGCATCCGTTTGGCGTCGTAGGCGGTGTTGATATCGCCATTGCCGATTACCGGGATGCTCACCGCTTGCTTGACCTGCGCGATGAGACTCCAGTCGGCTTGACCTTTGAACTGCATCTTTTGCGTGCGCGGATGCACGGTCACAGCGGCCATGCCGCATGCTTGCAGCATTTGACAAGCTTCCACCACGACCGTCTCCTCCCAACCGCTGCGCAGCTTGGCGGTAATGGGAACATCGGTTGCGGCTTTGACGGCACGGACAATCTTTTCGATGAGGCGTAAATCGCGCAAAAGGGCGGCCCCACCACCTCGCTTCACCACTTTCGGGGCTGGACAGCCAAAGTTGAGATCGATGAATTCCGGACGCAACTCTGAAATGAGGACGGCTGCTTTGGCCAAGGTTTCGGCCTCCGCGCCGAAGACCTGGATGCCGATGGGTCTCTCCGCGTCAGCAAACTCAGCCAGCTCGCGGCTCTCCGGGTGGCTGCGGATGAGGCCATCGGCGCTCACCATCTCGGTGAACACCAATCCGGCGCCGAATGCCTTACAGATTTTGCGATAAACACCGTCCGTCCACCCGGCCAAGGGGGCCAACACCGTCGGACTGTCTATTTTAACCCCGGCTAAATTCACCGGCAAATATAAAGCTTTTACCTCTTGTAAGCAAGAGTTTCTTTCCCTGTGGATTTGCCGAATTGGCACTCTTCGCCAAGATTACGCCTTCCGGAAGCTCTGGGCTTCCCGGAAGGTCATAATCAAATGGATTCGTAAACCGTCCGACGATTCTCCTCGGGTATTTTAACCTCATTGAAGAAAGTCATGCCCAAAAAGCGGTCGTTAGGTCGAAAGTGCTCCTTCCCCCAGTGAATTGCTTTCTTGACGTATTCCGGCGTTTTAGGAGAAAGCGGATAATTGCGCGGCGGATCTTTGCGGATGGTCGTATGCAGGTAGACTGGCAACGGCGAGAGATATTCAACCACCTTTTCGATTTCCTCGAATTCATTCTCACCGTGCCTCCCCTCGCAGTAAGAAAGAACAAAATCAAAGCCGACTTGCCGGAGAGTCTCGATGCTGTGACCTCTGTTACGCTGATAGCCGGCGACGTCGCCATTCTCGGGGGAGAAACCGGAATAAAATCCAAACTGAAATTTGGGATTGATGCTGTGGATCAATTCTTTCAAGTTTATCAAAGTATCCCGAACGCGCCGGTTTTTCCACTGAATGAGCAGCTCGTCATCGATCTCATCGACCCTTTTCCCGGTGTCTTGCAGCAGCCTTGCTTGCGAGCCGGCGCAATAGCATGTCTTGTCGCCAAAATAGGACGGATGTTCCAAAACGACGCCATCGAGATTGTTGTATCGTTCGAGCACGTCCCGAAGCTTGTCCCGCATGTATTGATGGGCAATCTCGCTGTCGCAACAAACGTGCATACTCTCGACCGCTTCCTTTTCGGAGGGGCTGGCGTTGGCATCCGCGGAGTGCAAAAAGCTGCCGTCGGCTTTGGTGATGAATTTCACGCCAGGATAGCTTGCCCGGATGCCGGCCATGCCGAGATATTTGACCTCGATAAAAACCTCGATCCCCAATCGGTGCGCTTTTGTTATGACTTGAGAGAAGAACTCGCTCTCTTCGTCTGCGTTGAGTGCATTCTTATCCATCTGCGCTTGCAGCTTTGGATTTTTGACCGGCCAGGCAATGCCGTGATTGCCCGGGGAATAAACGCCGTGACTTTCCATCATGACCATGAGCCGGCGCATGCCGTGGGCTTTCATAGCCTCGAGAAGGTTGCTGTAATATTCGTAGCCCAATTTGCGCTCACCGGTCTGATAAGTCAGGCAGGTAGTCCAGCCGAAGAGCATTTGTTTTCGATGATCGGATAGCTGGCCGGACTTGAGGTGAGAAACCAAAGCGTCGGGTAGAATGAGACATGACCCGCTCACAGCGGCCGTTTTCAAAAAGTCTCTTCTGTTCATTGTTTATGTTTCTTTTCATTCTTCAGGTACATTCAAGGAAGCTCAGAGCTTTCGGGAAGATCAAATCTCACGGGATTGGCTTGAATTTTCAGCCTTGATCATTGGGGCTTATTTGGAATTTGGAGCATTGGCACTTGGCATTTTTCCTCTACCTCGCGAGGTTTAGCAGTTATATGTTTTCACATCCCGCCAGCTCTTCACCTCGATGCCATCGCTTCGTTTTTGAGAGGAATCTCCCCCATAAAATATCAGGCCGTTGCTTTTTCCGGAGAGTTTTCCCCAAAACTTGAGTCCCTTAAAATAGTCCGCCGTTATCGTCTGCCCGGATTTTATTTCTATGGGAATCAATTCCAATCCTTCATCGATCAA
>DYKH01000093.1:10980-21752 GCA_020722685.1 Caldithrix sp.
GCCTGCAGGATGCCCAACCAGGACTGAACGGTTTTATAATCTATGCCGGCTTCTAATCCAAGATTGGAGTAATTCACCTCTTGTCCGACTCGACCTGCGCAAAGGGCGAGAAGCTTCTCGAAAGCCATCAAGTTTTCGATGTTCTTGATTTGCCGCACGTCGCGCTCAACGTAAGTGCGAACATAGGCCGGATACCAATCTAACGGATCGATGCCCTGCGCCTGCACCGGCGGATACGCTCCCTTGAACAAGCACAAGTTAGCATCGTCAAGCGCTCCGGCTATTTGTTCCAGCTCCGACAGCGAAAAGGGCAGCAAGTCAATATAAGCGACCCGGCCGGCAAGTGTCTGAGTGATCTTTTCCAACAAGAGAAAATTGTTGGAGCCGGTCAGGATGAATTTTCCGGGACGGACGTCTTCGTCCAGGTTCTGCTGCAGCCAGGAAAGCAGTTCGGGTACGCGCTGGACTTCGTCCAAAATCGCGCCGTCGGCGTTGGCCTTAAGAAATCCCTTTGGGTCGGATTGGGCGAATTGACGGTTTTCCGGGTTTTCCAGGGAAACATAATTTTTATCCGGAAAGCAGGCCCGGGAAAGAGTGGTTTTACCGCTTTGTCTTGGCCCAATTATCGCTACAGCTTTAAACTGTCCGGCCAACTGTTTGATCTTGTTTCCGGCGATTCTTTCAATCATGCTGCCAAATTAGTATTCTGATTCCTAATTTGCAAGGTTTTTCTTCGATTGCATTATTGCTACAACCTACTAGAAAAAATGTCCGATGGAACGTAGGCTAATACCATGTGCAATTGAGAGCTGTGAACTTCAGAGGAGATGGCAGGGATAGACTGAGCACCAAGCTTCCGGAAGCTTAGCTCTCCGGAAATTTTATCGTCTTCACTTCCGTCTGCTCGATCGCTTCGCGGAGCAGGACGTTCATGTTGTCAATCTGGCTTTCTGCCAGCTCCACCTCGGAGAGTTTCGCCCGCGTTTCCGGGTGCTGCGGAACCAGATAGCTGCAGCAGTCATCATAAGGCTCCGTGGAGGTTTCGAACGTGCCCAGCGCCCGCGCTTGTTCGATGATTTCCTCCTTGTCCATGCCAATGAGCGGTCGAAGGATGGGCACGGAAACAACGTTGGAAATGGCGGCAATGTTTTCCAATGTCTGCGAGGCAACCTGTCCGAGACTTTCCCCAGTCACCAGCGCCTTGGCTTTTTCCTTTCTGGCGACCCATTCCGCCAGACGGAACATCATGCGGCGATAGAGAATGACGCGCAGCTTGGGCGGAGCCTTGAGGATGATGGCTTCCTGCAATTTGGCCAAGGGGATCAAGTAAACTTTGCTGCGATACTGGTACTGCGTCAGCCGCCTTGCTAAGGCCAGAGCATTATAATAGGAAGATTTTTCCGTAAAGGGAAAGCTGTGAAAGTGCACAAAGATGATCGTGCAGCCGCGCGTCATCATGCGAAAGGCAGCTACAGGAGAATCGATACCCGAAGATAAAAGGCTGACCACCTTGCCGCTGCTGCCGACGGGCAAGCCGCGCGTGCCCTCGATGCGCTCAAAACTGAAAAAAACGCGATTGTTGAATACCTCGATGGAGCAGTTAAGATCGGGATTGTTCAAATCCACCGGCTTGTGCAGCCCTTCGTGGATGCGCTGGCCGACGATTTGGCTGATCTGCTGCGAGTTCCAGGGAAATTGCTTGTCGGCGCGGCGGGTGGTGATGCGAAAGGTGGAAAAAGAGACGCCGGAAAGCTTTTCGAAAACCTGCTCCTTGAGCATCTCGAGATCGGTGCTGCCGGTGTAAGCAATGCTGAAATGCGCAATGCCGATGACGTTTTTCATTCTTTCGATGATTTGGTCAAAGGGCGCTTCCTCGGGCAGCGGCAAAATGAGTCGGCCAAAGTCATTCTTCGCCTCCCCGACGGGCAAGTCGGACAGGGCGTCGCGGATGTTGCGGATCAGGGCTTTTTCATAAAAACCACGATTGCCTTTTTTCAAAGCAATCTCACTATAGTGAATGATGATGGCTCTGGGGATAGTCATTGGACGGGCTGACCTTTTACCTGTACGAGACACAAGCCTTTCACTTTTTCCGATAACAGATCGTCATGCCGGTCTCGCTCGCCCGAATGGTCTGGGTGATGAGCTGCGGATGGTTTTCCACGGCATCCAAGAAATCTCGCATGCTGCTGGCCATCGAGTAGCTGTTGTGCGCCACGATGATTCCGCCGGGCGTGAGCTTGGGAAATGTCAGGTCGAAATATCGTTTATAATCGGATTTGTTGGCATCGATGAAGACAAAGTCATAAGGTCCGGAAAGCTTGGTGATCTCCTTCAAGGCATCGCCTTCGACGAGGGTGATGACTTTATCCATACCCGCTTTCTTGAAATTCTCCCGCGCCATGGCCGCGCGTTGAGCGTTGATCTCCAACGTGGTAATTTTGCCGCCTGTTTCGGCGACCGCCAATCCCATCCAAATGGTAGATACGCCGTTGGAGGTGCCGATTTCGAGGACGCTCTTGGCGCCGCTGGCGGCGATGAGCAGGCGCAGCATCCGTCCGTCCTCGCGGGGAACGTTCCACATGCGGTCTTGGGTTTTGTGCAGTTCCTCTAAGAGCTTCATGACATCTGACTCTTCAATATCTTGGGAGTAAGTAAAACCGACGGAAAAAAAAACGAACATAAAAAGCAGTAGACTTGGAATTTTGTACCTTGTCATCAGAAAACTCACTTCCAGTAACTAATCACGGGGTATCTAAAAATGACAGGATAGCCGGATTGTGAGGATCGACAGGATAAAAATCGTGAGCTAAGGGCTACCAGTAAGAGGATATGGTTCATCTTATAATCACAATCCTGTCAATCCGTGTTATCCTGGTCATCCTGTCAATAGAACTTCCTAAACAACAGCGGCCCCCGCGATCGATTACCACTTCCAATAATTCCGCTGTTGACTATTCTATTCCTTTCGCCACCAACTGCGCAATATCAAAAGCCTGCATTTGCCCGTCCAAGCCCTTTTCCTTAATGCCGTCATCCATCATCGTCAGGCAGAACGGACAGGCCACGCCGATCGTTTGTGCGCCCGTTTGCTTCGCCTCTTCCACCCGCAGATGATTAATGCGCGTGCCGATGTTCTCGTCCATGAACATTCTCGCCCCGCCGGCGCCGCAGCAAAAGCTTTTGTTTCTGTTTTGCGGCATTTCCAACAGTGCGTCTTGACTGAGAGCCTGCAAAACCCTGCGCGGCGAATCGTACAGGTGATTGTACCTACCCAGATAACAGGAATCATGATAGGTAAATTTCTTCTGATCGCTGGCCGCTATCTTTAGCTTGCCTTGCTGCAACAGCTCAGCGATCAACTCCGAATGGTGAACGACCTCGAACTGTCCACCAAATTGCGGATATTCGTTTTTGAGCATGTGATATCCATGCGGACAAGAGGTCACAATCTTTCTAAACTTGTATTTCTTGAGTGTCTGAATGTTCTCTTCCACCATCATCTGGAAAACGTATTCGTTGCCGGCGCGACGGGCCGGATCGCCGCAGCACTTTTCTTCCAATCCCAAGATGGCGTAGCGGACGCCGGCATGGTTGAGAATCTTCGCCAGCGATTGGGAGACTTTTTTCGCCCGGTCATCAAAGGAACCGGCGCAGCCGACGTACCAAAGATAATCCACCTCGGGATTCTCCGCCATCAGCGGCACATTCAATCCCTGCGCCCAATCGGCGCGGCCATCATGACCCATGTTCCAAGGATTGGAGTTGGTTTCCAGACCGCGGAAAGCCGAATTCAGTTCCTGCGGGAAACGGCTCTCCATCATGGTTTGAGCACGCCGCAGTTCAAGAATCGCCGGAATGTGCTCGTTGAGCACGGGACAGGCTTCCATACAGGCGCCGCAGGTGGTGCAGGCCCAAATTTCGTCCGGAGTCTGCCACTTATCCATGACCGGCTCGGAAGGCTCATTGCCGGCCAGCAAATTGGCTCGCTCATTGAGCAAATGCTTGCGCAGGCTCATCATCACCACTTTGGGTGAAAGCGGCTTGTCGCTGCGAAAGGCCGGACATTCGTCTTGACAGCGGCCGCAGTCCACGCAGGAAAAGGCATCCATCAAAGTCTTCCACTGAAACTGAGTGATCTTGGTGACGCCAAATTCTTCCGCAGCCTCGAAGTCGATCTTTGCCAGCGTGCCGATGGGCTTGCGGCTGCGGAAGAAAATGTTGATGGGTCCGGCGATGAGATGCAGATGTTTGGAGTGCGGGATGAAAACCAAAAAAGCCAGCACCATGAGAATGTGCGACCACCAGAAAACTTGATTCCAGATGCCGAGGATGGGAAGTGCCAGTCCGGCCAAAAGCCGCCCGCTTGCCTGTGAAAAGGGCATCCATTTGGCAAAAGGTACTCCTTTCAAGACAATCTCCGCCCCTTGGTTCAGCAGGTAGGTGAGCATCAAGCCGAAGATCAAGGATAACACTACCGCGCTTTGCGGGGATTTGGAAATGGGCATGGGCTTGGTGATAGCAATGGGGCGAACCAGAAACCGGCGGATGGCCAGAAAGATAGTGCCTGTTATAGTCAGAACAGCAATGACGTCTACGCCGAGGAACCACACATCATTGAAAGAACCATGGCCCCAGAGGGAGAACTCAGGGACGAATGCTCCTGCCACGTGATTGATCGTCGCGACAGTGAAAAGTACGAATCCGTAAAAGACGAAGGCGTGCATCATCCCAACGACGGGACGACCCTTAATGGAGCACAACTGACTGCCGACTTTGACAATAAGATGGCCCAGTCGCTCCGCCGGACGATCCCAGCGCTTTTCGTCCTTCTTCCCCAACCGAATAAGGCGCGTGCGTGCCCAGATTTCGTTGACAAAGAATCCCACCGATGCAAGAATGGCCACGATCAAAATAAGTTGGCCAATGGGGTGAAGCATGGTTCCTCCAAAAGAAGTTATTACTCCCAATTTCCCCCAGACGATTCCTAGACCGCGTAACAATCCTAGCAATGCCAAAACAGGCAAGACAATTACGGGCAAAACCATTAACAAATTTTTGCTGGACTTGGTCTTGCTCGCTTATCAGAACTTGACGATTCTTCGCCCATGGTGATATTCGAGCCAGATGGTTTTGCCTTTAATAGTTTTGCCTTCAAACTTGGCTGTGAATAAAAGCGACTATTTATTTTGATGCAAACGTGATTGTGAGGCGCATTTGTGGGGAGCAGAATAAAATGCCCGATCGGTCACCTCATCGTTTCGTGCCGGTGGCAAGAAAAACAGAAAAAGTCTTGATGCCGTTCACTGTCTCTTTGGTCACGAGCGTGCAGGTTATCACGCTGACGTTTTGAAATCCGGCCGCCGTCAACTGCTTTTTGATTGCCTTTCGGTCAAAGCCATAATGCCCTTGAAAGCCCGGCTCATGAAAAGTCCCATCTTCTTGATCCAAATCGGCTATGCCCAAACGTCCGCCAGTGACTAAAAGGTCACAAAAGCGTTGCAGCATCTTTTGCGTATCGGCGATATGATGGAGGACCATGGACGTGTAAAGCAAATCATAGCGATCCGCCGGCAAGGGATCGATCTCCAGATCCAGCATGATCGTCGTCATATTGGTGATGCCGCTGGCGGCGATCTTACCGTTGAGAACCGCCAGCATTCCCTCCGAGCTATCCGCGAGAGTGATATGGCCGAGGTAAGGCTGAAGCGCAAAGCTGACCAGCCCCGTGCCGCAGCCATACTCGAATGCTGTCATCTTGTTATGCAGCCTGATCTGTTTGCGAATGGCGTCGGCTACCGCTTGCGCCAAGGCGATTCGGCGGGGCAGCAGGTCCCAGTGCTTGGCTTTAGTATCGAATTCGGCATTCGGCATCAGAAATTTAGTGACTCCTTATGTTCTTCTTTCGTGTACTTGAAAGAATATGAACAGGTGCTGGAGGTAATTAAGCATTTTTCTTCTCCAAAAGACTTGGATCAGCCGCCAAAGCTGAATCTGCAAGAGAACAAGGCATCTCCACACGCTTGGGGACGGTCGGCTATTGGAACCATCGCGCCTTGGCCTCTAGGAATTCATCTTTCAAGTCATGTGATATTCTCATAGCGTTCACAAAAAGTTCCTTATCGTCTTAGTGTGCCGGGCTTGCCGACTTGAGCTTGTACAACTACACCCATGACAATGTTCTTGCTGACGTATCGGTCACAGGCAACCTGAGGATAGGCAGAAGATCGCCTGCTAACGCCGCTCGTCGGCGGCTCGCCGAGCGAGGAAAAAGTTTGCCCCAAGACGGGAATTTCAAAGCTTCGCCATCGTGAAATTCCTGCTCGGCTGGCCGAGTCTGCAGTAGGCGCTTGTTAGCGGATGTGTTTGACTTTTACCACAAATTTCTGTCTGTATTAAACTACGACTTTGTGTTTTTCCTCTTGGTGTTCTGGTTCTTGCTCCTTTTCCATCCATGCCGGTTTTAAGCCGTGATAAAGAACGTCTGGATCGATGTCTGCGCCGTTATCCCAAACAATCGTACCCATGCGCTGATCAACTTTGACAGAACGAAACATGATGGGATTATTGCGTATCGGCTCGAAAATTGGGCCGTGCAAGTAAGGCTCAAGATCGATATCGCGCTGAGTACCATCAGTAAATTCCAAACGTACCCAAAAATCTTTCAGCACCTCAACGGATTTGATACGGATGAGTCGTTCTAATTTCATCGTGTTCTCCTTATCTAATCAAGCGGTTCAATATCGTGTAAATCTTCGCCCCGCCGCGCACGCGCCCAGTTTTCTCGTAATTCATCACGATGGAGATCAGCCCACTCAATGACCATGTTGTGGACGCGGCGTGGAAGTTTACCAACATATACGCGCAAAGTATCGATTTCGTACAATGCTTCATCACCGCCATACTCCGAGTGAAAGTGAGGCGGTGCATGATCGTTATAGTGCATGTAAATACCAATGCCGTAAAACCGACTGACGCAAGGCATATTTGCTTATCATCCTGTAGTCGCTGTTAAAAATGGGGGCAAAAATTATCATAACGAGCACACAATTTCGCAAAGCCATCACGAACTCATCGTCGCCGGCACGCCACAGTATTTGTGTGTTCATCACGCATCACACTGTTGGACAAGCATCGAATTTTGGTTCTCTACCAAGAACCCTCATCTCAATATACATCCGGACTTTTGTCTTTGCAACGAACGGCTTTCACTTGCCACCGCCAACCAAATTTAGCCGGTCCAAGAACAGGTTCTATCCACGTAGCTTTCTCACCTCGGCAGTTAAGGCCGGAACCACTTCAAATAGATCGCCCACAATGCCATAGTCCGCGCGCAGGAAAATGGGCGCGTTGGCGTCCTTGTTTATGGCGACGATGCACTTGGAACCGGACATACCCGCCCAATGCTGAATGGAGCCGGAAGCGCCACACATGACATACAGATTTGGTGAAACCACCTTCCCTGTTTGTCCGACTTGGTCAGCGTGCGGCCGCCAGCCGGAATCTACTGCGGCTCGTGTGGCGCCCACTGCGCCGCCTAACAAGCTCGCCAGTTCTTCCAGAATCTTAAAGTTCTCCCCTGAGCGCACACCGCGCCCGCCGGTGATGATGATGTCCGCTTCGCTGACGTCTAATTTGTCGCCGCTGCTCTTTCGCAATTCCTTGAGAGTCACACCGGAGCTCACGGCCGGCAGGTCCATCTTCTCAATCGCAGCCCGCTGCCCGGGTCTGCTCTTGGTAGCGTCAAACACGTTAGGCCTTAGAGAAGCAATTTGCGGATTGCCGGAAAGCAGCATCTTGGCAAAGACTTTGCCGGCGTACAAGGGCTTTTCTACCTCCAGATTGCTGCCGCTCAACTCTATCCCCGTGCAGTCCGAGGCAATAGCCGCACCCAAACTCGCGGCGACGCGTGGGGCTAAATCTTTGCCGGAAACCGAAGCGGAAAATAGAATCACTTCAGCTTTGACCTTTTGCTCGGCTGAAAGAACAGCCGCCTTGCAGAAATCGGCATTGTATGGTTCAAATCCGGCATCCTCTGTTAGAAGAACCTGATCGGCTCCATATTCACCCAGCGCTTCCGGCGTATCCTTTATGCCGCCGCTAATGATCAAGGCAGCCACGCTGGCTCCATTTTGGTCAGCTAACCGCCTTGCTTGGGTGACAAGCTCCAAGCCGGCCTTGCGGACACGTCCCTCCTTTAACTCAACGATCGTCAATATAGTAGACATTCTATTCATAACCTCCGATGTTCTTGGATGTCCTCAGATAGCCTTTCGAGGGAAAAAGATCGAATTATGATTTTCGCAACCCGCCACGCCGCCCGCGAAATTACGTGCCGAGTGTGTCATGCATGACTAACGGACGAAAGCTATAAAACTTTTGCCTCTTCCCGCAAGAGCCGGACCAATTCCGGTACGGCGGCGGCGCCTTCGCCGACAACTTTCCCGCCGGAGCGGGCAGGCGGATAGGTCATTCCCAGCACGGTGACTTTGGCAGCATCCATCTGCACCGCTTGCACTGCAATTTCCTTCTTCTTGGCCAGCATGACTCCACGGATGGATGGATAGCGGGGCTCGTTTAGTCCCTTTTGGCAAGTGATGATGCAAGGCAACTTGGCTTGCAGAACCTCCAGGCCACTATCACCTTCTCTTTCCGCAATAACCGAGTCGCCATCCACCTTAAGCTTGGTCACGACCGTGATGCAGGGGATTCCCAAGAATTCCGCCAGCATCGGGCCCACCTGCATGGAGCCATCATCGATGGCCTCCTTGCCCAGCAGAATCAGATCGAATCCCAACTCTTTGATCTTGCCGGCCAATACTTTCGCCGTGGCCAGACCATCCAGACCGAGCGCGGTTGTTTGCAGAAGGGTCACGTCGTCAACGCCTAAAGACACTGCGGTTCGCAAAACCTCTTTGGCTCTATCCGGGCCGACGCTCAGTACGTGGATACTTCCGCTCCCATTGGCCTCCTTTATTCGCAACGCTTCTTCCAAAGCGAATTCGTCATAAGGATTCATGATGAATTTAATACCCGCTTCTACAACTGACTTTTGATCAGCTCCGATTTTGATCGTTGCTTCGGTATCTGGTACCTGTTTTAGACAGAGGATGATTTTCACAAACTGACTCCTTCAATTTGATGGTAAATGTGGCTAGATCAGATAAGAATTAACAGGTAAATATTGGCACTGCTGACCATCCACAAGCAGCTATGTATCGGTTGACTTGATTGGTGCAGGCCCGCTGGGCTTTGTTTAAAGCCGATAAGACTTAGGCCGGTGACTTTGTTTATATCAGATCAACCGGCCATTGAAAAAGAGCAGATTGGCCCCGAGCTCAATGCATAAGTCAAGCAATCTTGTCCTTCCATCTGCCATATTTAAAATGGAAATCACTTTTTATCGAGTCATTCACCTCAGATTTGGTAATTCCGAAGGCTGCAGTTGAGCCTATTTAGGAGAGGAAATTCCTACTCATCACTATGCTGTCCAATCTTCGACTCTTAGTCCGTCACAAGCTGAAAGTCACTATCCCGACTAATAAGCACCGCACCGAATGTCAATGCGGTGGCGGCAATCCAGAGATCATTCTCATCCAACGTCAGCCCTTTCAATTGTCGAGTGCGCTTGACCTTAGCATGGAGGTCCGCAGTTTCTTCGCGCACCGGCTCAAAGGGGAAAACAGTAAAAAGATTGCTTGCTTTGGCTTCCAGCTCGATTGTTTTCCCATTTGCCACTCCTTTGAAAGGCACAGCCTCCAACCTCCGTTTAAGGTATTCGCTGTTTCCCAGTTTTCTTGCGCACAATGATTCCGCAAACGAAGGGATAATTTGAAAGAAAAAATCTACAAATTCGGGCCCTTAATTCAAACTCTTTTTTGAATCGAATTCAATGAGTATGACTTTGCACCGGAATTCTATCGCACCGAAATCCCATCCAAGACGACTGCAGCCACCTGTTCGGCTGATTGCTTGAGGCTGTACCTTTTGCTTTTGGAAAGGGTCCAGTTGGTGGCAATCTGATCCACCGCGCCAAAAAGAATTTGTTTGAACAGGGATGGATGGATGTCCCGGCGAAACTCTCCTTTCGCCTGGCCTTCTTCAAAGGCAGCAGAAACGACATTCAAATACTCTTTGAATTTCGTCCCCCCGTAGCCATGGACGAATTTGCTGCTTTGACGCAATTCAACCTCGAGCAATTGCGCCATGTCCGCATTGTTTTGGATCATTTCAAAATGCAGGTTCACGAAGCAAAGAATCTTCTCGCGGGCAGTTTGCTTGCTGTTCAGCTCGGCTTTCATGGACTCGATAATCGGCTGCATTTCTTCTTCAAAGATAGAAATGAGAATGTCATCCTTATTCTCGAAATAGAGGTACGTAGTACCCGTCGCCACACCGGCTTCTTTGGCGATTTCTTCCACCTTGGCATGAAAAAATCCATCACGGGCAAAAACCTTAATGGCCGCTTTTAGTATCCGTTCCCTTTTGCCGGAATCCATAAGTATCCTCAGACTCTTAATTCGTGAGACGACTCGTTTCTGCCATTGCAGACAAGTCGGATCCTTCCTCAACGCAAGCACAGTTCGGCACGAATTAGTCCCCCCACCGCCACAACCGCGAAAATATAGAAAATCTCGAAACCAATTTCTATTACTTTTTTTCCTTCGGCCAAGATAGAGATCATGAGACAGTATTTTGCGGTAACCAATCACAGGGTACGCAACTGTGAGAGCAAGTGTCTCGCGCAGAGTACGCGAGGCTCGCAATGCTTT
>DYKH01000094.1 GCA_020722685.1 Caldithrix sp.
TTTTAAGCAAGAACATCGCACCTTCCGGGACTGGTTTATCAGGGTGCCGGCTCTGATAAAGGGCATAGCCCGCCACCCAGAGTTACAGATGTCCCAATACTATTCACACCAAAGGGCGTGGGAGGTTGTCGCTGCCGAGCTTTCGGCTTAACTTATTCCTTTCAAAGAACAAAGACCGCCAAAAGAGATTCGGGGAGATGGGAGAAGTATGCTACTATAGTCAAAACTTCAGGAAATCTTAGAGCTTTCAATGTGCTTCTCCCCTGATTTTCAACTGAAAAGCCAAGAATTCCCTGAATCAGTAAACTCAATTCGGGCCTTTTTACGTGTCAAAGGCTTCTTAAAAACACCAAATTTTCATTTTAGAAATTCAGGGATAAACAAAAATCATGAAAAAGCTTCGTACACGTTTTCTCCTTAGCATTGCTACCACTGTATTACTTTTCTCCGTCATTGCTCTGCAGCTACAGGCGCAGTCACCCTATCCCACCATGGTCGACAAATTGCCCATGGGCATTGAAGGTCCGGTGAAGAATATCATATTCTTGATCGGCGACGGCATGAGCATCACGACTGTTTCGGCGGCGCGCATCAAGGCAGTGGGCGTCTCCGGCATGCTGCAGATGGATCGGATGCCCATTGCAGGATTTGTGCGCACCAGTTCGGCTGATAAGCTGATTACGGACTCTGCCGCCGCCAGCACCGCGATGGCCACCGGCTACAAGACCAATAATGGGATGATCGGCCAAACGCCGGATGGTGAGAACGTGATGACCATTCTGGAGGTGTGCCAAACGTTGGGCAAATCCACCGGCTTGATAGCGACTTCATCCATCACCCATGCCACTCCGGCCGGCTTTGCCAGCCACGTCCCTGCCCGAGGCAGCCAAGCAATTATCGCTGAACAACTGCTTGAGCATCGGATCAATGTGCTGTTGGGCGGCGGACTGGTCTACTTTGTTCCCCAATCGCAATCCGATAGCAAACGCGGCGATGATCGAGATCTGTTACAGGAAGCCAAGGATGCCGGATATGCCGTTTGCCAGAGCAAAGAGGCTATGTTGTCTTCTGAGAACAATTACATGCTGGGTTTGTTTGCGCCGGACGGGATGAAGACCGAGCCCCCCGAGCCTTCCCTTGCAGAGATGACGGAAAAGGCCTTGTCCCTGCTGACAAAAAACGACAGAGGCTTCTTCCTGATGGTAGAGGGGAGCCAAATCGATTGGGCGAATCATCAGAATAATTTTGACAATGCTGTGAAACAGACTCTTGACTTCGATCTCGCTGTTGGTGTGGCTTTGGAATTCGCAGCGCAGTCGAAAAAGACCCTGGTGGTTTTAACGGCAGATCACGAAACCGGCACACTCACCTTGACCGGCGGAACAAGAGATGGCGCAAAGTTGGACTACGCTTGGAGCTCCAAAAGCCACACGCCTACCACTGTGCCGCTGTACGCTTTTGGGCCGGGGGCGGAGAAATTTTCCGGATTTCTGGAGAATACCGACATACCAGTGGCAATGGCTCGATTGCTAAAAGTGGAGGATTTTCCCAAGATCGTCAAAAACCCGGAGGCGAAACGAGTTGCGGAATAGCAGATGTTGTAGGTGTTTAGCCAATTGAAAGAAGTGTCATCTCGAATCCACCTCGGCGGATGAGAAATCTTCGAGCGACGAGCTCGAACAACTCGTAAAATCCGGAAGAGATAGATTCCTCCCTGTAGTCGAATCACGTTATAGTGCGCCTGGACGCAATGACACTTCTTGCTTCGAATGGCTAAATTGTTACGCCACTTTCAATGTCTCCTCTCAGTACTTTGAAGGCCGTTATTGTGCTGTTAATGTAAGTGTGCGTTAACGCCACCCAAGCCCGGTAGCAAATCCAAGCCAAAAACGCGCCCGCAACTCCCAAAGCAAAACAAATCACCACCAGGAGAGGGACAGTGAAAGCATGGAGCGTGCGAATACACACAAGGAGCATCGAGGCGATCGTGATCATGATGAAATTCAGAAATCCTGCCCGAGCGATTCGGAGGCGACTTCGGGTATATTCCAGTTGATCGTAAGAGTCCTTTGATTTGTGTAAAATATAAAATCGCATGGCCAGAAACGGCGGGAGACCGTGCAAGTCATGCTCCTTTCGCAGCCGATGATCGGCGGGGATGAAAGCGATGTCAGCCAACCTGTCGATTAGTATTCCCAGAATGTATCCCGCTGCCAGCGCCGGCAGGGCCATGTCAAGGGTGAGAATCTTATCAATCGGCAGCTTCTCCGGGCCTACGATGGTGAGCACGAATAGGCCAACCCAGATCAAGGAGTGAAAGCCGATGATGACAAGCTCAACGAAGATGCTGGTGGTGTTCATGGTTCAACTCCTATGAAAGGTTCAGCCTCTCGCCATGCCAAGGAGGACATTCTGACTATGCCTTCATTCTCATTCTTAACGCAAAGGGATCGGCTGCGGAACTTTTTCCACGCACCCTTTCACTCAAAGCTTTGAACAACTCCTTTTGTGCCTGATAGCGGGCCACATGCGTCGGCACCGGCTTTTTCCGCTTTGCTTCATCCATGATGACGAACGGCGCAACGACCTCGTTTAGTTCGACCTTTTCGCCCAATTCATTAAGATAGACCCAGGCAGCGTGCAGCGCTGCGCCCAAAGCAGCCCCTTCGCCTTCCACGGGAACCGCCTCGGCTTCGAAGATATCGGCAATGGTCTGGCACCAAACCTCGGACTGCGCCAAGCCACCCGTCAGGCGGATTTCTTTCGCCTTGACCGGCATTTTCCTAAAGCCGTCATACAGATTGAGCACATGTCCCTCTAAGACAGCTCGGCAAAGTTTCTCGCGGCTGAAATCATCCAGGCCAAAGCCGAAATAGATCGGCGCCGCCAAGGGGACATCCGGCGTGCGTTCGCCGATGTACCAAGGAATCAGCGTTCGTCCTTCGTTGCCCACCGGAACCGTTTGCACGATTTCATTAAAAGCCTGATGCGAGAGATTGAATTGCTCCAAGATTGCGTTATAGCCATTAGCCAAATTGGAGACACAAAGTAACGGCAGGTAATGGCCGGTGCTGTCACAAAAGGCGGCGATCTCGCCGGAAGGATCGATGTACGGCTCGCGCAAGAAGGTATAGGCTGTGCCGCTGGTCCCCAAGCTGACGGTGACGATGCCCGGGACAACGTTGCCCGTTCCAACTGCACCATACATGTTATCCCCACTGCCGGCATCGATCCGGCAATTGGGGTCAAATCCGTATTTCGCTGCCAGGCGCTTGCCGATCTTGCCGATACTTTGGTAGGAAGGTTGGAGGGGTGGAATCTTTCCCGCCAAATTGGGGGAGATGGCCTGCATTGCCTTTTGCGACCACTGTCCCGTGCCGGGATGCCAGAGCGCCATGCCGGAGGTATCGCCGGGTTCCATCACTCGTACGCCGCCCTCTTTGCCGCCGGTCAGCCACCAATTGACGAAATTATGCACCAAAAAACAGGTCGCGGTCTTGGCAAAAGCTTCCGGCTCGTGACGGGCAAAGTGGAAAATCTTTGCCGCGGTATAGCCGGTTCGCTGGCTATTACCGACTTGTTTGATCATCTCCTCCAGTCCGCCAACAGCTTCGGTGAGGAGAGCGCATTCCTCTTCGGTGCTAAAATCGTTCCAGAGCTTGCTGCGGGCTCGGGTCAAATTACCGGCTGCATCCAGCGTGACCAGACCATGCTGTTGCCCTGAGACGGACATGGCCTTGATGCGCTGCTGTGGAAGGTCCGACTCTTGCAGGCGAGAGAACAGCACCTCCAAAGCCTCGATCCACATCGTGGGATCGGATTCGGAAACACCTTCTCCCAAGCCTTGAATGACGCCGTTCTTGGTTTGATATTGCGGCAAATCGGCGTCGTAGCTTATGGCGTCTTTATAGATTACTTGTCCGGCATCCTGATCGATAATGACCAGTTTGGTGCCTTGGGTCGAGCTATCGATGCCGGCGAAGAGGTTTAGCATAAAGCCTCCGGGAGGGAGTGTTGGCACAGATGAGCACTATCCTGCTAAATCGAACTGTAAATCTGCAAAGTAATGGAGTACCGGAGTGATGGAGTAATGGAGCGTTGTGAGTTTGGAGAGCAACGCCAATAGTGAGCGTCACGAAAACATTGACCATTGAGTCATCAGCGCTGCGAGCGCCATCCCTCCATCACTCCTTAGCTCCATCGCCGACTGTGTCGGCATCCACATACTCCGGATCACCTGCCCCCCAAAGCGTCAAGAACCGGCCGGCCTTACTTCCCCAATGCTTTTTTGATCTTTGCAGCGGTTTCCGGTGAGTAATAGTTGCACACACCTTTCTTGGCGTCAGGCTGGATGTTGGCCTCCTTGACCGCCTTTTTGACTGCGTTTTCGGAAACTCCCCATTCTTTTGCCAACTTGCCGAGCGTGGATAGGTCCTGGGTAGCCATCTTTCACCTCACTGAATTTAGGTTGTTGTTCTCTCCATTATCAAGGAACTGGGAAAAAATAGAGCATTTTTGCCAATCATGCAACTTATTTGTGATTGCCCTGCGGCTTTTGTTGCCGTCCGGATCAACTATTTCAAGGCGCGCAAAATGCACCAATGGCATTCCCGCAAAGAATAGGGATGAAATATTACTTCATCCTCAATTGTTGTGGCCTGTGCATAATTATTGTCGAAGGGGGATGAATCTTGTAGGAGCATTGCGCATGCGATCCATAGTCAGACTCTTTTGGGCGTTGTTGATCTTTTGCACCGCCTACTCCGCTTCGGCAATCGTTTCGGTCGGCGATCCGGCCCCTGACTTTACCTTGACCGACACGGATGGAAAAACCATACAGCTTTCGGCCTATCGCGACACGGTTGTAGTGCTGTTTTTTCTCGGCTATTCCTGACACATTTGTTTAGCGGAGGGTCCGCGTTTTGAGCCGAATATACACAAGAAATATCTGCCACGTGGCGTCAAATGCATCGGAATTGACATATATGACGGCTCCGCCAGCGTGGTGAAGAGTCGATTCATCAGTGTCACCGGGGCAACCTACCCCATCGGAACTTTTGGCAGTGCGGTCGGACGGCTTTACGGAGTCAGCACGAGCAATTTCCTGATCGTCGGTAAGGATGGCATCGTCAAGTACCTGGCAAGGCACTATGACGAGCCGGCGTTGCAGCAAAACCTGGATATTCTGACCAGCGACGTCGGCGACGATCCGGCTCCAGTCCTGCGACAATTCCTTCTGGAACAGAATTATCCCAATCCCTTCAATCCGAACACCCGCATCGATTTTGAGCTTGCTGTGAATGAACCGGTTGCAGTAGAGTTGGCGATCTTTAATGTTGTGGGGCAAAAGGTGAGAATTCTGGTAGACCGTGAGCTAAGATCCGGATTCTATCACGCGTTCTGGGATGGGCGTATTGATTCAGGTGAGTTAGCTCCATCGGGAATCTATCTTTATACTTTGACGACAGCCGGATTAAGCGAAACCCGGCGCATGCTCTTCATTCGTTAACACGAAAGTAAAGATGAAAACCATCCGTTATTTGTGCTTCATTGGCCTTGCGTTGGGCATTTTTACGCAAACGACCGCGCTGGAAAAAGCCATTCCCTTTGCATTACGCAACATCGATGGCGAGCTTGTGAATGTGGGCGACTATTTGGGCAAACAGCCGGTGGTCCTTGACTTTTGGGCCACCTGGTGCAAGCCGTGCGTTAAAAGCTTACCCGAGCTGCAGCGGATTTATCAAGAATTCAAGCCCGCCGGACTGGCGATCTTTGCGGTCAATGAAGATGGGCCGCGTAGCCTTTCCAAAGTGGCGCCTTTTGCCAAGTCGCATGGCCTCACACTCTCTGTGCTGTTAGACGAAACGGGCGATGTGTTGAACAAATATCAAGCGAGCGGACTCCCCACCACCGTCTTGATCAACAAGCGAGGGGAGATCGTCCTGACTTTGTTAGGCTATCGACCTGGGGACGATCAAAAACTGCGCACCGCCATCAAGTCCCTGGTGGAGGCGCACCGGCCTTGACACTCCCCTCGTTTGCCGTGGTCCCTTTACTCTCTGTCCTTTTGTTCATTGAGATCGCCTGGTCGCAAATATCGTTTCTAAACATGATGGAATACCAGAAAGGCAATTTGCCGAATACGGAGCCGAACGGTTTATCGACCTTGTATGATCAATTGTCAGTGACGTACAGGAAAAGCAGACTCAGCCTGAATTTTCGAGGTGAATTCTTCCGCTCCGATGATGCGGACAAGTCTTACCAACATTTGGCGCAGAGGCATTTAGAATGGGAGAATAACCACCTTAAATTGCGACTTGGCAACTATTACACAACCTTAGGACGAGGGCTGCTGCTGCGAGCCTTCGAGCTGCCGAACGTCATCTACGAGCAGCGCCAGTTTCGCCGCCGCTATGCGTACTATCGTGATATGGATGGAGTGCTGTTGGAAGGCAGGTGGCAGCGGTTCGAGGCGGTCATTCTATACGGCGAGCCTTTGGACAGCTCGTTTCCGCCAAAGCTGGAGAACCTGGAGCGACAACTCGGAACAGCACAAGGCGGGCAGATAACCGTCTGGCCGCTTTCCTGGTGGGGCCTGGGAAGCGCATTCTTACGCTTCCAATCTCACCAGAGAGGCGCGCAGGACTTGGTTTCCGTTTTTAGCCAGCTTTATCTGAATAAGGCCTTATCTCCATTCGATTGGCATGACGTTTCCCTCAGCCTGTATGCGGAGCAGGCGCGCGAGAACTCTCAGGCGAATGACTTCTTTGCCGGCGACGCCGCACTTCCACATGCAACGTATGTGGCGGTTAATTTGAGCCATCCGCGCATCGGCTTTAGCGCAGAGCATAAGGACTATCTCGATTTCCAAAATGACATCAATCTTCCGCCGGTACTGTTCAAAGAGCATGGTTACTATCTGCTGAATCGCTCGACGCATGAGCTTTTGGCGGATAATGAGAAGGGTTATCAATTCGAGCTCTTTGTGCGGCCGCTCCAAGAGGTGATGGTGCTCGGCAATGCCAGCTACGCCGAGAATGACTTGTCCTTTCGCACCTTTCAATTTGCAGAAAAGTTTGCCGAGCTGTCCATTCATTGGAGTGACTTGATTTCCAGCCGGACGTTTTATGACGTTGCCAAGGATGAGATCAAAGGTGAGCGGGCCAGGCATACGGGCGGCGTCAACTTGGAGTGGCAGTTTTGGCGGGACCTGAGCGTCGCGCTCGATTTCCAACAACAGGAGATTGAACGCAGCGACGGTCTTGGAAGAGCAAAAGTCTTCAAAAATACTTTTGCCGCTATGACTGTTGCTCAATCGCCAAGCTTCTCTGTCTCCTATGCAATCGACCGTTCCACCGATTTGGAAGCCACCGACAATCCGAGGACCCCGTTTATTGTCGAACATAATCCGGTGTACTGGCAAAACTTTGTCGGCACATTCGAAATGGGAATGGCCAACCAGATTAGCCTTTTCATTGGCTCAAGACGCGGGGGAATCAGTTGTTTGTCAGGGACCTGCTATGAAGTGCTTCCCTTTAAGGGCTTTGAAATTCGCTGGATCAGCCGATTCTGACGATTTGAGAATTGGCGCCGGTCCAAATGACGGGGCCTTTTCGCCACGTCGTATTATGTGATTGCCGAAACCTGCGGGAGGTTGTTGCTAAGGAGCAAGTCGGATTCAAGTGCTCCGTTCGTTCTTTTGGTAACCTCTCGCGGGTTGCGAACAACCACAGATTTTCGTATTTTTACACCCGCATTACTCATAAACATCGGCCACGAAGGCACAAGGTCTTGAAGAAAACAAAACATAAGACGACTTTATTCTGAGAACTGAGTTTTCTTGAATTGATCTTCGACAGCTTCTTCCAATCTATAATAGATTAGGGCTTTGTGCCTTGGTGTCCTCGTGGCGAATGAATTATTCAGGTACAATACATCCAATATTGTTTTTGGAGGATAGGATGAGGTTTATTTCGCGATTGTTTTTGTCTATGGAAGCCATGTTGGTCATGCTCATTATCTTTGCTGTTTCCATCGCTGCAGCCACATTTATCGAGAACGATTTCGGCACTGAGACCGTCAAGGCAGTCATTTACAATGCCAAGTGGTTCGAGATTCTACTGGTGGTTTTAGCTGCCAATTTGATCGTCAATATCATTCGCCACAAGCTGTGGCGGCGTAGCAAATTGCTTTCATTTCTGTTTCATCTCGCCTTCCTTATCATTCTGTTAGGGGCCGGTGTTACCCGGTACGTCGGCTACGAAGGTCTCATGCATATTCGGGAAAACGGCACCAGCAATACGATTTTGTCCGAGAGGATTTATTTACAGGTCGCCGCAAAATACGCCGGAAAAGAGTACAGCTTTGAAAAGCCGCTGTTGCTGTCGGCGATTTCCAACAATCATTTCGTCGAGAAAATAGCTGTTGGCGAGCAAACCATCGCCGTCCGCTACAAAGACTATCTCGTCAACGCGGATCAAGGATTGGTCGCTGATGACGGGGGTGTGCCGGTGCTGTCCATGATGGTCAGCGATCATGGGCAGAAGCAGGACGTTATTATGCAAAGCACCGATGTCCTGCAAACAGCCTCGGGGCCGATTGCTTTCGATTACTCAGACCAGAGCCCGGTGCTCATACACATTAAAATGCGCGATGACAACCTCTACATCACTCCGGCTGTGGACCTGACGGAAATGGCCATGTCCGACCGCAGCACCGCTACTCTCAAAGCGAATTTGGAGCACGAGTTCCTACCGATGACCCTTTACAGCGCCGGGGAGCTTAGTTTCGTCTTGCGGGATTTTATGCCCAAAGGCGTCATCAAAGCTGTTCCCAATCAGACCAACCACGGCGGACGCGAGATGAACAATAACAGCCTCAATGCTCTGATTGTAGAAGTCTCTAACGGCGACCAATCCCGGGAGGTGAGCCTGTTCGGCGGTCGCGGCATGCAAGGCGAAGGCCGCACCCTCCGCTTGGGAGACATTGAAATGGACTTGCGATACGGCCCCAAGGAGGTTCCTCTTGCCTTCGCTCTAAAACTGGTCGATTTTCAGCTCGAACGCTATCCGGGCTCCAACAGTCCTTCTTCTTATGCCAGCGAAGTCGTGCTCCTTGATAAGAGCCGCAACCTCGAAGAGCCTTACCGCATTTATATGAACCACATTCTCAACTATCGTGGATTTCGCTTCTTTCAGTCCTCCTACGATCAGGACGAAAAAGGAACGGTGCTTTCGGTTTCGTATGACCCGGGCACAAGAATCACCTACGTAGGCTATCTCCTCTTGGCCTTGGGGTTATTCATCAACTTTCTCAATCCCAAGAGTCGTTTTCGGACGCTGGGAAAGCTGATCGCCAAGGTTCAACAAGAACGACTTGCTGCGGTTTCAACAGGAATGTTCCTGGCCTTCGCGCTGGTCATGAGTCCGAGGCCCGGCGCGGCCATCACGCCGGAAGAGACCGTTGCGGTCGTCAAGGCTTTTGATTATGATCACGCCAGAAGATTCGGGCGGCTGCTGGTGCAGGACCAGCAGGGCCGCATCAAGCCCATCGACACCATGGCGCATGAAGTGCTGAACAAGGTTGCCCGCGCCGATGAGTTCCTCGGCCTACATCCCGATCAGGTCGCCATCGGCATGTTCATCGTCCCGGATTATTGGCAACGAATTCCCATGATTCGAGTACGAAGCAAAGAAATCAAAGAGCTGCTGGGAATCGATCCGCAGCAAGGATATGCAGCCTTTTTGGACTTTTTCGATCCGCATACCCATCAGTACAAACTTTCGATGCAGGTGGAGCAAGCGACGCGAAAGCGGCCTTCCATGCAGAACGAGTTCGACAAAGAGCTCATCAAGGTGGATGAGAAGCTGAACATTTGTTATATGGTTTACGTCGGCGAACTTTATCGGATCATTCCCAAGCAGGACGACCCGAACCACACCTGGTATAGTTACACGTCCGCCGCTCATGAATTTCCCGCCCAGGAGACCGCCGCCATCGGCAACATAATGAATGGTTACATCCGCTCGGTCAATCAGGCGATCCGCGACGGCAATTGGAGCAATGCGGACAAGGCGCTGATCGACATCGAGAATTATCAGCAGACGCATGGGGCCAAAATTCTCATCAGTCCGGCCAAGCGGAACGCGGAAATGCTTTTCAATGACATCAAGGTTTTCCAGCGCCTCATGCCGGTGTATGCTTTAACGGGCTTTATTCTGCTACTTCTTTCTTTCGCCAAAATATTACGTCCAAAATTGGACCTTGCCCTCCCGACTAAACTTGCGATGGTGGTTCTGGTGGCAAGCTTTGTATTCCACACTGCCGGCTTGGCATTGCGCTGGTACGTTTCCGGTCATGCTCCCTGGAGCAACGGCTACGAGTCGATGATTTACATCGCCTGGGCGACGTTGCTGGCGGGCATCATTTTCTCGCGCCAATCACCGATGGCTTTAGCCGCTACTGGCATCCTTTCCGGCCTGATCCTCTTTGTCGCGCATCTGAGCTGGATGGACCCGCAGATTACCAACCTGGTGCCGGTGCTCAAGTCATATTGGCTCACCATCCACGTTTCCATGATCACCGCCAGCTACGGTTTCCTCGGTTTGGGTGCATTGCTGGCCTTAATAACCTTGGTTCTGTTCATCGTCAAACGGGAAAAGAACGTTCCTTCGGTCGTGTCATCCATCAAAGAACTCTCCCTCATCAACGAGATGACCTTAACTATTGGTTTGGTTTTGATCACCGTCGGCAACTTTCTCGGTGCCGTCTGGGCCAACGAAAGCTGGGGCCGCTACTGGGGCTGGGATCCCAAAGAAACCTGGGCGTTGGTCACCATTTTGGTGTACTCCGTCGTGGTACACCTCCGCTTGATTCCCAAACTGCAAAGCCTTTACATTTTTAATGTGGCGGCGCTGCTTGCCTTCAGCTCGGTGATCATGACCTACTTTGGCGTCAACTATTACCTCTCGGGCCTGCACTCTTACGCCAAAGGCGATCCGGTTCCAATTCCTACCTTTGTCTATTACACGGTGGCAACGATTGGTGCGGTGATCGCCCTATCCTACCGCAACCGTGATCTGAAATCAAAGGGAGATTGATCACAGCGCAGACTCTTCAAGAGGCCTTTCATATAGTTTGTATGTTTTCTGGGAGACTTGGCGTTCCTCATAGATTTGTAGGTGAGCTAACGATTCAAAGTATAACTATCCATTTCGGGTTGAAAAGACATGATAAAGTTTATGACATTCTTCCTTGTTGGAGCCTTAGGCTTGGCTTTCAGCAGCTTTCTTTTGTTCAAAGATGGCCTGAGTCAGACGCCACCTATTTCTGCTGCCGAGGTGCCGGCGATACCTCGGGAAAAGCACCTGCAAAACATCCGCATGCTGACCTTTGAGGGCGAAAACGCCGAGGCGTATTTCAGCTTTGACGAGCAAAAGCTGAGTTTTCAATCGACGCATGGGACTCTACAATGCGATCAAATATTTACCATGAATCTCGATGGATCGGGCGTGCGGATGGTCAGCACCGGCAAGGGCCGAACGACTTGCTCCTATTTCTTCCCGGACGGGAAAAGGCTAATTTACGCCTCCACGCATGCAGCCGGACCGGATTGCCCGCCCATGCCGGATTATTCCAAAGGGTACGTCTGGAAAGTCTACCACAGCTACGATCTTTACGTCGCCAATACTGATGGCTCCAATCTCCAGCCCTTTCTCGCTGCCCCAGGCTATGACGCCGAGGCGACCATTTCGCCCAAGGGCGACCGGATTGTCTTTACTTCACAGCGCAGCGGAGACTTGGATATTTATACGGTGAATTTGGATGGCAGCGATCTCAGGCAAGTGACGGATGAATTGGGCTATGATGGCGGGCCGTTCTTCTCCTGGGATGGCAGCAAAATCGTCTACCGCTCATACCATCCAAAAACTGAGGAGCAGATTCAACGCTACCGAGACTTGTTGGCCGATGAGCTGATCGAGCCGTCCGCTTTTCAAATCATGGTGATGAATGCCGACGGCAGCAACAAGCGGCAAATCACCCACAATGAATTTGCCAATTTCGCCCCTTTTTATTTCCCCGATAACCAGCATATTATATTTTGCTCAAACATGGGCAGCGCCGGTCCCCGCAGCCGTGATTTTAACCTGTGGATGATCAATGAGGACGGAACCGGTTTGGAGCAGATCACTTACTTTGATGGATTCGACGGTTTCCCCTTGTTTACCCGCGACGGCAAGAAATTGGTCTTTGCTTCTAATAGGATGCAGAGGAAAGAAGGGGACACCAATATCTTTCTTGCGGACTGGATGCCGTAGAATTGCCGGCTTTTCAATCGAGGGAGTGGCACCGGTAGCATGCCGTGACAGCGTCAATAGGCCGCCCGGAAGGATGAATCAGCCGACGATTTGATATCTGGCGGCGCTATGAGCTTTCCAATTCGACCAACCAGTCTTTGGCGCCGCTATTCCTGCACCACTTCGGCTCTTTCGATCCTGCCCAAGACTCTTCCGCCTTCGGAGAGATAGACGCGGACGTGCGCGTCGCGATCCCTCACGATGACATCCCCCCTGACCACCGAATCTTCCGTGATTCTTATTTCTATTGGGCGACGACGACCATGCGAGCGACCCCGACTTCTTTTGACGACAATATCGCCGCTAACGATGCTTTCGTCTTGGAGCGTGATGTCTCCGGTGTAGGTGGTCACGTCCTCTCCAACGCGGGTGTTATGAAGATCGATATCGCCGTTGACCGTCTGCACATCGCCCGCCACTTTGACGCCCGGTTTACACGTGATGTGGCCATTGACCGATTGGATATCCCCACGCACGTACACGTCAGAGTCGACGTAGATTTTGCCGTTCACTGTTTGTAGGTCGCCGACGCGGGAGTCTTGCCCCACTTCAATACGCCCATTGACAGTGCGGCTAGCCCCACGAACCTGACAATCGTAGCCGATAATGACGTTGCCGTTGATGGTATTCAGCGACCCCCTTCTGCTTTCGCCGTCCTGCACGTAGATGGTTCTATTAATCCCAAAATCTCCGGCAACGGCGCAGGCAGCGGAAATCAAGATGACCGGGATATTCGATATGGCAAGCTTCATAGGTACTGTCTCCTGCTATGGTGGATGAAATCTTTAGCAATGAAATGCAAGACGATCGGTCACGATACTTGCATTATCTGGTTGAGGAGATAGCAAGATATGCTGCGCGTTCAAACGAAAAAGTTGTATTTTGGTTACAGAAAAGTTTGCTTGTTATGGAAGGGCATTTGGGCTTGGCGGTGGGCAAAAGGCAGGAGTCGTCTTAGGAGGTCGATTTCATGCAATCTGTCTGTTTGCGGTGAAACATCTGTTCGGTTGGATAACTTTGCAGTAATGCCCCGCAAGAACGATCGCTTCAGCAAGATTTCATGACCGCTAAGAAACGCGAAGGTGCGCTAATTTCGAGCAGGTCGATGCCGCAACCCAAACTCAAAATGATTAGAGTCAGGATGATTTTGTCCTGAGTCATTTTGACTTAAATCTGTGCTGTTGTGCAAGCTGCTGCCAAGTAAAACCATATCAGCGTTTAATGGCGTCGATGTGCGATTGAAAGCTCTGGCTTTGGCAAATCGTCGCGTTATGCTTCAGGACGAAGTAGAATTGTGCGCATCGTAGAGCGATACTGCGCGCAGCAGAGATTTTGCTTCTGCCGAAACTGTTCCCCTCAATTGTCAGGTTTCCTCTGCTACTTTTTCGACTTGCTTCTGGCGTTTCCACTCTTCAATATCTGGTTTGGCATACTTCACATAGCATTCCGGACAAATGCTATGGCTAAACACGACTTCGGAATTGGTAGTGACGTAATCTTCCACCTGATGCCAGTAATTCTTGTCATCCCGCACCTTCTTACAATATGCGCAAATGGGTAACAGACCTTGAAGATGCTTGACATGATTGAGAGCTTCTTGCAATGCTGCTATTTTCATCGACAGATCCATTTCAAGTCTGATAATTCTAATGCCGGCTCTAATTCTGCTTTTCAATTCTTCCTGATTGAATGGCTTGTTGATATAATCATCGGCTCCCGCTTCCAGAGCGGTAACGATATCCTCCTTTCGATCCTTGCTGGTCAACATAATGATGTAGATGTAACTGCGCTCCCACCGCTCTCTGACCTTTCGGCAAACACTCACCCCGTCCATTCCCGGCATTTCCCAATCGAGTATGGCAATGCGTGGAGCCCCATCCTGACTGAGTAGATTACACGCTTCCAAGCCATTCTCAGTGGCAATAACCTCATATCCCCACTTTTGTAGTAGCTTGCAAAGAACACGTTGGGAGATTGATTCATCTTCTGCAATTAGAATTTTCATGCTATGTTCTCCTAAAGCCCTTTTTGCGAAGCCTTTTCACTGCCGAACATCATTCTTGAAGCCTATGCCATAGCTATATGGATGTCGTTGCAGGAAACCACTGTTAGGTTTCGTTCGTTGCGCTATGCAATTGGATGGGCCCATCATCAAATTGTTGCTCTGTGTAGAGAACCTGGTCGACTCGTTAAAACGTTACTATTCCCTCAGTGATAGCCGAGTTTCAAGATTAGCGAACCCTGCTTGAAAGTTCTTGTTACACTTGTTGTACAAAGGCCTTTCCCATTTCACCACGACTCTTGCAATGATCAGGCCAAGAAGGAACAGATAACAAAGAAATTGTCCCGTTTTTCGATCTGGTGGATTAGGAAAGAGCTTTGAAAACAATGGAGCAAGTTACTCTCATCCGCGCTGGATTTGTGCTCACTTCAAGGAAATCGTTTCAGAAAGAACTTTTGGGACAGCCAGGCAACACTAACAACGAAATTGAAATCGCTTATGAGTAATTAGCGCCACAGCAAAGTCTCTGAGCTGGCTCTTACCGCGTCGCTCGCGTTTTCTATCTCATTGACTAAAGTTGTCCGGACGCGCCTGCGCGGAACTTTGCTCTTGCAATTCTGACCGAAAGTACTAATTTAAGCTCAGCTAAGCGACGACAAGCGGGTGAGGGTTCCGACAGATTCGCAATTTATCGCTATGGACATTTAAATTGCTTAATACTCGATGGATGGCAGAGGGAGATTCACTATATGAAAATTCTTGTGCTAAATTGCGGCAGCTCTTCAGTCAAGTTTCAGCTTATCGAGATGGAAGACGAGACGGTGCTGGCGAAAGGAGTGGTGGAAAAAATCGGCTCCACTGAAGCGATACTGACTTACAAGCCAAAGGACAAAAACAACATCGTACAAACCAGAGAAATCCTGAATCATGATGCTGCCATCAGTATCGTGTTGGGAACGCTGATGCATCCGCAAAATGGGGTCATTCACGACAAATCCGAGATCGCCGGCATCGGACACAGATTGGTGCACGGCGGCGAGGAATTCACCGGCTCGGTTCTCATCACCGAAAAGGTCAAGCAAGGCGTACGCCGCTGTATTCAGTTCGCACCGTTGCACAATCCCCACAATTTGAAGGGCGTGGAGGTATGCGAGCAGTTGCTGGCCGGCATTCCGCAGGTCGGAGTTTTTGACACCGCTTTTCATCATACGCTTCCACCCGAAGCATACATGTATGCCTTGCCAATGGCGCTTTATCGCAAGCACAAGATTCGCCGCTATGGATTTCACGGCACCTCCCACATGTACGTGGCGCGAAAAGCTGCCGAATACCTCGGCCGGCCGATAGAAAAGCTGAAAATCATTACCTGCCATCTCGGTAACGGCTCATCGATTACGGCCATCGACGGCGGTCGGTCGGTCGAGACCAGTATGGGCTTTACGCCGCTGGAAGGCCTGGTCATGGGCACCCGCTGCGGCGACATAGATCCGGCCTTGGTTCCCTACATCACGACCCTGGAAAACCTCAGCATGTCCCAAGTAGACTCCCTCCTCAACAAGTCCAGCGGCATGCTGGGCTTGACGGAGACGACCAATGACTTTCGCGAAATCGAGATGGAGACGGAAAAGGGCAGCGAGCAACATCGTTTGGCCTTGGCGATTTTCTGCCATCGGCTAAAAAAGTATATTGGCGCTTACTTGGCCGTGTTGGGTTCACTGGATGCCTTGGTATTCACCGCTGGCATCGGCGAGCATTCGCCACACGTGCGCACCCACACCTTGGCCAACCTGGAAAACCTCGGCATCCGCATCGATGAAGAGAAAAATGCCAGGAATGAGTTCGACATCAGCGCCGGTCCCGTCAAGGTCTTGGTGATTCCGACCAACGAGGAATTGGCCATCGCTCGCGATACCCAAAACATTTTAGAATCGCTGCAAGAAGAAATGGAAAAACCGATTTCCGAAGAAGTCATCTCCAAAGAACTGTCACAAATTTCCAGCGATGACAAAGCGGAGCTTTTGGCGCTATGGCTTAAGAATCCGCACATCCATGTGTTTGAACTGGCGGAGAAGCTGGAGAAAAAGATCGGCAAGAAGATCAGCATTCAAGTTATCAAGCGGGAGATGGAGCTACTGGGCTTGAATGCGGTTTCGGAAAAGAAAAAAGCCGAGCTGATAAAAGGAGGAATTTGATGCAACCTATCAATAAAGAAGAAAGCGGCTGGATGCTGGCTTTGGTTTGGCTGAGCGCTTTGGAGGAAGCGGCGCGGGACTTTCATGGCAGTCGGCCCAGAGCCTTTTGCGAGCGGGCCTATGAGCATGCGACCGAGAATTGGTTGAATGCTCTGGAAAACGATTACGGCATTGTCGCCAAAAAGGTCGACAGCATAAGAGAAGCCATCGAAGAATACATCCGCGTCGGCGTTATCGGCGGGCTGTTTCAGGACGCCAGCCAGTTTGAGCTGCGTGAGGTGAATCCCAATCGCCTGGAAATCAACGTCCACGTTTGTCCCTACTACAAGAGCTGCGCGGCCTTGTTGCAGGCCGGTATCTCTCCCAAAGACCTTACCTGTGCCCGCATCGGTTGCTTCCGTGCGGCAGTCAAGTACTTGTCGGGCATAGATTGTTCCTATGAGGTCATGGAAATCGCCGAAGGGGGTTGTCGCGGGTATATCGAGAGGAAATGACCATGGGAGATGCGAGCCCAACATTGACAGCAACCGCTCTGAAAGGGGACGACTGGATTCTGCGGCGCCGGGCGATCATCGAGCTAAGCCATTCGCAGGACGCCCAATTGTATGAGGTATTTTCCCAGGCGCTGAATGATGCTGTCAGCGAAGTCCGCCATGCTGCCGTCATTGCTTTGACTCGCCTGGGTGATCGCCGCGCCGTCGGCATCTTGGCGAAACCCAGGTTTCTCCAATCGCCCGATGTAAACATTCGTTGGGCCACGGTGAAAGCCCTGGGCGCGCTGGGTGACATTCACGTCATTGACACCCTCATTCCCTTGGTGGACGACGAGGAGTGGCTGGTGCGGAACGAAGCCATTTCCGTGCTGCTGGCCAAAGTGCAGGAAATCGTCGAGCGCCGAGATCCCTCGTTAGCGCGCATTCTCATCCGCATGCTGGGGATCGACGACGAGCAGATCGTCGGCATTGCCACCGAAGGACTGATTGCCATGGCTCACGAATGCCGGGCGATACTTCTGGACGCTTTGAAAAGCATCAAAGAACCGGTCCGTTCTCGCGCCGCATTCATCCTGGGGCAGGCAAAAGACGGGGAAGCCGTGCCGCTTCTGATCGCCGGGCTGAAGGATACCAGTCCTTTGGTTCGCGCCGAGGCAGCCAAAGCGCTCGGCAAGATTGGCGAGCCAAGGTCTGTTCCCCAATTGGTCGAAGCGCTGCTCGACTACAACGATCAGGTGAAAAGATCGGCGGTGCGAGCTTTGGTCATGTTTGGCACAGGCGCCTTGATGCCGCTGCACAGCCAATTGATTCATTCGAGCAATAAATGGAGCACGGCGGCTATCCTGTCGGCCTTGGGAGAAATCGCCCATTCTTCCAGCATACCGCTCCTCATCGAACATCTGAGCAGCAGTTACTACATTGTCAGGAATGAGGCCGTCAATGCTCTTTCTCGCTACGGCCAGCAGATCATTGAACCGCTGTTACCCGTGCTCAGCTACAACAAATCGGACATTACCCCTCTATTGAGCAGTGCCCAGCAGAATGGGTCAGCAGATAGAATCCGGGCTATCAAAGCGCTGGGGGACTTGGAAGATCATCGAGCCGCCGATTTGGTCAAGGACTTGCTTCTTGATGAAAACGCAGAAATCTCTCAGGTGGCGCAAGAAGCGTTGGTGCGGATAGGCTGCGCTGCCTGGGGCCGCTGCGGCGCGCTGATGGTCATCGGCAACGTCGCCGATGCTGCCGTCGCGCCCAGACTGTTGCCGTCTTTAGAAGACGATTCCCCGCACGTTCGCTATGAGGCGATTCGCGCGCTGGGCAAGCTAAAGGGCAAGGTCGCTTGCGCCAAGATCGAAGAACTTGTCAAGACCGATCCGGTCTTCGAGGTTCGCACCGAAGCTTTGAAAGTGTTGCGGGAACTCAGTCCGGGCTCCAAGCAATTGTTTGCCATTGCGCAGGCGGCCTTGAGCGATGAAGCCGCATCCGTCCGACTGGAAGCCACCCGGGCTCTGGGCGACTTTGCCGATGACAGAGCATTCGACATGCTCATCGAACGGCTGTCCGATCCCTATTGGAGCGTGCGCGTCAGCGCCGAGAATGCGATATGCAGTTATGGCAAAAGAGCCATTCCCAAGCTGGTCAGCCTTTTGGATAGCCAAGAGAATGAAGGCAAATGCCGCATCATTAGCGCTCTGGCACGCATTGGCGACGACGAATCCATCAAACCCTTGGAGGCTTTACTGATTAAGCTAAAAGGTCAGGGCAAATTGCCGGCATTGGTCAAAGAAGCCTTGCGGCTGCTCAAAGGTGAGACGGGACGATCAGCAGAGCAGACAGCCACCCCCTTGTGCTGACCTGCAGTGACCTGTTTTGCTTCCCGATTTGCAAACAATGTGAAAACAAAAAAGCCTTCGCGAGAAGGCTTTTTATTGGATTGGAGCGGGAGACGGGGGTCGAACCCGCGGCTTTCAGCTTGGGAAGCTGACATTCTACCACTGAATTACTCCCGCATTGAAACCGGCTAATAATATTCAATTCAATTGGAAAAGTCAAGAAGTTTTATGTGAAATTTAAGTCTTTTCCGAATGTGCTTCGTTCTTTCCGACGCCACGAAACATGGTCAGTCAGGCCGTAGGCATCCTCCCCGTTTGAAGATGGATGTCCCGTGGGCGAATGGTGCAGACACGTGCGAAGACCTCTACGCGGTGACATGATGGATGAGAGAACAAGCCGGTCCTTGCGCCATCCATGAAAGGATTGATGGCGAACTATTGACCCGATCCTGCCAGTTGATCGGTCTTGGCCGCCATGACAAAGTCATTGCGATGTAGCCCACGGATCTTGTGCGTCCACCAAGTGACCGTAACTTTTCCCCATTCTAACAAAATGGCGGGATGATGCCCTTCGGCCTCGGCTGCCCGTGCCACCTGATCGGTAAAGGACAATGCCTCCAGATAGCTTCCAAATTTGAAAACTCGCTCTAAGCGGCGAATGCCTTCCCGCTCCACCACCTGCCAGTCCGGCACCTGCGGCTGGAATGCGGCAATCTCCTTATCCGTCATTTGCGGGGCGCCGGCCCGGCACACCTCGCACTTCATTTCAGTCAATGATTGCATAGGAATGTACTCCCTTTTGTTTCCAAAGCGCGATCAAAATCTCATTGATTATGAGGAAAATCTTCAGAACTTTGTTCTCCGTTTGCCGTCAAAGTAACAAGTCGTTTGTTGAAACGTTTCTGAGCCGAATCTTATGCCCGCAAATGCCGGGAGGGAGAACCATTCAAAGATCGCTTTCTTTTACTTTCGTCATTTCCGCCAAGGCCATCATTGTCTTATTGCTGCTGAACACGTCATAAACAAGTGCATTAGCCGAAGAGAAAAAGCTACTCGCCCTCGAAGATGCCATCGCCATCGCCCTAGAGAAAAGCTATCGGATGAAATCGTTGCGGCTGAATTTGACCCAAGCCGAGCAAAATCTCATCGCTGCCAAAGGGCGTTTTCGAACCAACGCGAAAATGTCGCCGGATGCGCCCAGATGGTACGAAGGCGTTAGCCAGATTCAGAGACCCAATGACCTGCCCATTTACAACACCACGGGACTCGTTAACTATCAGGGCACGCTGGACATTTCTCAGCCCTTACCCACCGGCGGGGCGCTGAGTCTGGTGTCGCGTGCCTACCATCAGGATGTCTCGACGTTCAGAACAGATCTCGATTCGTCGCTGAAACGCAGCGAAGTGCTTTCCTCGGTCAGCCTGCGCTTTTCGCAATCTCTCCTGCCGCCGAATGAGCTGAGAATAGGCTTGCAGCGGGCGAACTTGAACTTTGAGCGCGCCTCCAAATATTGCCGCCGCGACGAGCTGGATCTCGTTTATCAAGTGACGCAATCTTTTTTTGCCCTTTACTGAGCAACCGCACAGGCGCGAATCGCGGAGGATAATGCACTCCAGCAATATGAGCTTTACGATTTGGCCAAGAAAAAATATCAGGCGGGCTTGATTGCGGAGGTGAAGGCTTTGCAAATGGAAGTGGATTTGGCCGACAGTAGAAACAATCTACTCAGCGCTCAAGGCGCTTTGGGACGCGCCGAAAATGCGTTCAAACGGTTCATCGGGCTGGAGCTGAGCGATTCCGTGGCGGTGCAAACGGACTTTGATTATCAAAAGATAGAGATCGATCAGGACGAAGCCATCAGGCTGGCGTTGGCCAACCGGACAGAAATCCGCAATGTTCATATCCGCGCTGGTGCCGTTGATGTAAGGCATAATCAGGAAGCCTTTGCTCACCAGCTCTTTGGCCCGTTCGGAAAAACCCGGCCTGGTGGGGAAAAGTGCGGGTAGAGATTGTCGAACTTTGTGCCATGCCAGTTATACCAATGCAAGGCAACGGGGACGCCCAGGGATTCCTGCACCTGCAAAATCGGCAGATTCATTTCGCTGGGTGAGCCTTCTTTGCCGTTCCACACCCAATCACCTCGCAGCCACAATCCGGCATTCTTAATGATGTCCGGCACGTCCGGATGCTGCGAGAGCTTGCTCGCCTGCGCCCATTTTTGCTTCAGCGCCCAGCCGCGATAGCGCTGCGCCGCCTCCAGCCAGCCACCCTGATAGACGCCAAAGGCAATGGGATAGTAATCAGGAAAATCCGAGCCGGTGATGCCCATGTTTTCCACGTAGTGAATTATCGCCAGCTTTTCGCCGGGTTCGACCAAAAAATCCTTGGCCCGGGCTTCCGCATCCATGCTGGCAAAGTAGACGGCGTTTTTGTTTTGGTTGAGGGCAAGAAACTGCATCGGCCAATTGCCGGAAGGGTATCGCCCTTCTATTTTCTCCTTCCAGTTGCGCAACAAATGGCCGCCATTGCCGAAGGTCGACCTGGCGATGTCATACTTGCCCACTTCCGGAAAGCCGTTGACGAAGGGAAAGGTCACCGTCCACAGTCCCCAATAGTCGCTTTTGTTTTCCATAAAAATGCGCCATTGTGCCACGCCGGAATCCTTTGGCAGTTCGATTGTGACCTGAATAGTTCACAAATAGCATGACATGGTGGACGGATTTTAGTGATAGACAATTCGCATAAGATCGTGGACTGTTTAGTGATGTTTAATTAGCATAACATCGTGGACTCCCCCTCGGGGGAGTCCACGATGTTGTGCTAATTCTATGTCTACGATGTTATGCAAATTCTCAAATA
>DYKH01000371.1 GCA_020722685.1 Caldithrix sp.
CTGGGAGAGTTCTCCTACATATTGTGTTAAGAATGAATTTGCCAAACTATAGTTACCTTAATGATAGTCTTTATCGTCGACATTGATGGCATCATTACCTTCAAACTGAAACGTAACTCTCCAATTGCCGCTGATTCGTCCAGCTTAGGTATTTTTCTCTTTGCCTTTCAACTCATGTAGGTTGTAGCCAGGCAATTTCATGTCCTGCAGATTAATCGAAGCATCCAGGCGATCCAAAACTCGCAAAAGTTTTGCAGCGTGTTCTGGGTTGATCTTGCTTCGATTGTTCTCAATGAATAGCTTTTCAAGTCCCTTATGTCTGAAGGATCTAATCACTGCGTAATATGAACTGTAACCTGGTTGGTCGCAAGAAATATTTGCATCGCATGGAAGGAATTTGTTTGCAGCTATGCATTTTCTTCACGAGTTTTTCTGTTAACAGTTCTCACTTTACTTCAAAACTGCCCTTCAACTTAATATCCGCCGAAGAGCTGCCAACCATCACCTCAAACAGTCCCGGCTCGACTACAAAAGACTTTTTTTTCACGTCCCAGAAAGAAAGGCTTTTCGCCGCCGGCAGGGTAAATGCGACGGTCTTGCTTTCCCCCGGCTTGAGTATGATCCTATCGAACCCCTTCAGCGCTTTGACCGGTCGGGCGACACTTGCTTGCGCATCGCGGACGTACAGTTGCACCACCTCGTCACCCAAACGATTGCCGACGTTCTTCACCGTTGCGCTCACGGTGACACTGTTGGCAGGATCAATGATCGTGGGAGCAATCTTCAATTTGCTATATGCAAATTGGGTGTAGCTAATGCCATAGCCGAAGGGGTACAGCGGCTCGTCTTTTTGCGATTCATAGCTGCCGCCTTTACGGATTTCCGCCATATACGTGCGCCCGCGGCGAATGTCATAGTCACTGAATGGCGGCAATTGCTCCACCGATTTGTAGAAGGTCAACGGCAGGCGACCGGCGGGATTGTAATCGCCAAACAGCACGTCGGCAATCGCATTGCCGCTTTCTTCCCCGGAAAACCAAGCCACCAGAATCGCGGGAACGTTTTCCTTCGCCCAATTGATGGACAAGGCGCTGCCGTTCTGCAGCACTACAACGGTTTTGGGATTAGCTTTATAGACAGCCTTGAGCAGCTCCTCCTGCTCGCCGGGCAAATTCAAATCCGAGCGATCTACGCCTTCGCTTTCGACGCCTAAATCCGTGCCCAAAGCGACAATCGCCACATCCGCCTTGCGAGCGATTTCCACCGCTTTCGCGAACTTGCCGGCGTCCACCGGCGCACCACACAACTGCATGGCCGACTTGTACCAGTGCTCGCAATACTCGATGCGCAGATCGTACTTGCGTCCGGCTTGCAGATTGACAACTCTAAAATCTGAGGACTTGTTGCGGTTGTTCCTCTTGTCCATGAGCATCTGGCCGTCCAGAACCAGTCGGACGACGTCGTCGAACACCGCTCCCAAATAATACGGACCCGAGACCGGTGCGACAAACTGTCCGGTCCAGCGCACAGAAAAAGTATCGGCGTGAACCTCGGCATGGGGAGCGCCTCGACCCCAATCAAAATTCAGCACAGAATCGACGCGCACCAAAACCGGCTGGCCGGAAAAGGAGGTGTTGTTAAAGTACTCGCCACGCAGACCGTGTTCCCCCGGTTCGGCGTTGGGGGGAAGCAAATACGCCGAAGGAATCGGCGGCAGCGTCAGGCTGACGTCGCAACCTTTTTCATACATCACCTTGCTGCTGTCGATTTTGTTTTTGATGCCTTCCAAAGGCGCCACGGCCTTGGAGTAGTTGCCGACATAACCGCCGAGCTGGCAGACGTTGGCATTCGGGCCGATCACGGCGATGGACTTAATCTTGTTCTTATCCAGCGGCAATAGATTGCTTTCGTTCTTGAGTAGCACGATCGCCTCGCGTGCAGCTTGCCGCGCCAGCTCACGATGCTGGGGGCTGTCCACCACGCTCATCGGAATCTGGGTGTACGGCACCATTTCCGGCGGATCGTAAAGTCCCAAACGGAAGCGCGACAAGAGCAGGCGTCCCACTGCGCGATTGATGGCTTCCTCGGTGACCAGCCCCTCTTTGACTACTTTAGGGAGATAGACCTTGAACAGATCGCCGCACTCCATGTCCAAGCCGGCGTTGATCGCCAGCGCGATGGATTCCTCCACGGTAGATGCGTAATGATGGTTTTTGTAAATGTCAACGATGCCGTTGCAGTCCGAGACCACCGAGCCGTCAAAGCCCCACTCGCCGCGCAAGATGTCGGTCAGCAGCATCTTGTTGCAGCAGCAGGGCACGCCGTTCAGGGCATTGTACGCGGCCATGATGGATTCGGCCTTGCCTTCCTCGACCAGAACCTGATAGGGAGCCAGATAGTACTCCCGCAGCAATTGCTCGTCAATGTCCGAGGAGCCGGTGTGGCGGCACCACTCTTCGTTGTTGGCGGCATAGTGCTTGGGCGCGGCGATGGTCTTCAAATAACGGGGATGATTTCCTTGCAAGCCTTCCACGACCGCCAGGCTTAGACGGGATGTCAAAAACGGATCTTCACCGTAGCACTCATGGGTGCGTCCCCAGCGTGGATCGCGCGCCATTTCCACCACCGGATCCCAGAAAGTCAGACCGGTGTTGGGAATGCCGCCGTGAAAGCGGGCGCGCAGCTCGTCGGAGACGGCGCTGGCGACGCGAAGCAGGAGTTCTTCGTCCCAGGTGGCTGCTTGCGCAATGCCTTGGGGAAAAACCGTGGCCACGCCGACTCTTACGCCCAGACCATGACTGGCTTGACCGCTCCACACGTACCCTGGAATGCCGAAGCGGGTCAAATCAGCCGGGGTGCGACTCATCATTTGCGAAAGCTTTTCTTCCATCGTCATGCGCGAGAGCAAATCTTGCGCGCGTTTTTCAAAGGACTGGCTGGTATCCAGATAGAGTGGTTTTTCAGTGTTGCCTTGGGCAAAAAGCAAAGTTATTAAAAGAAGTAGAAGTGAGTTAACTGCGTTGCACATAAAAGTCGCCCTCGAGCTGCCTGTTTGGGTTATCATGTTTTTGCCTCCGATAAGTAGAGCTTGCTAATGCTGAAATGCTTTTTGCCTTGGGACTCTTGCTGAGCCGTTTTTGTTCTTTGCTTTCTCAGTGACCAAATTGCACCACCAACTGATTTTGACGGTAGTATAGCAAAGGGCTGCAATAGAGTCAAGAAATTTCCTGCTGGGAATAAAAAATAGCAGTACGAATTTAGGCTCTTCCGGAAGATGCGTACCTGCTATTCACTTTCTCTCGGTGTCCGAGTAGTCTTCCTGCAAATATCAAACATTAAAACTGAAAATGACATATCAAAATCCAAAATG
>DYKH01000372.1 GCA_020722685.1 Caldithrix sp.
TCTTAAACTATATGCCAAAAAGTTGGAGATGAATACCAGAAACAAATCCAAGATGAAAAGATTTGGCCAGCCGGTCCGCCCTTTGAGCCAGGCGGGGCCAAAATAGCCGATGGCAGTAGCATATAGCCCTTTCAAAAGCAGCTTTATGTCATTCGAAAGTTTGGGCCTTTTTGAATATTCAAGATCAATTTTTAGCTTATCCGGCAAGATGTGCTGAAGGTAGTAGTCTTCCAGGTTTCCTTCGCAATCCAAAAACATCTCTGCCTCATTCCGTCCGATAATTTGCGAGGGGCCTATGATGCCGGGTCGAACGTTTAGCACTTGCCGCTGTTCATCGGTATAGTGGTTAACATACTCTGGTAATTCGGGTCGAGGGCCGACAATGCTCATTTCGCCTTTTATTACATTGATTAATTGCGGAAGCTCATCAAGTTTTGTTGCTCTCAGAAGCCGCCCAAACCGCGTCACTCTAGGATCTTTTTTACCGCTCACGCCCGCGCCCAAGCTCGCAGCATTTTCCACCATCGTGCGGAACTTGTAAATCCTAAAATGTCGCCCCTTTCGTCCAACGCGTATTTGCTTAAACAAAATCGGACCAGAGTTTGTAAGCTTTGCCACCCCGGCAATCAGCATCATCAAAGGAAACGCAAAAAGCATCCCAATGATGCTGAAGACGATGTCGAATAGTCGTTTTAACATGCCTCTACGCTCACAAAAGTCCTTGCCTTTAAGCGCGCGCTCGTTATAATGCCCCGCAATGTCGTGGCAATGTAATCAACTTCCGCCAGACTCAAACTCGGGTACAGTGGGAGAGAAATCGCTCCTGAGTACGCATTTTCCGCGTTCGGGAAATCGCCGACAGCAAAGCCATAGCGCATGCGATAGTAGGATTGTAAGTGCAAAGGAATAAAATGCACGCTCGTGCCGATGCCGAACTTTCCCAACAGTTCTATTAGAGAATCACGATCGATGCTCGTCAATTTTGGCTTCAACCTTATAACGAACAAATGCCAAGCATGGTCAATATTTTTCGGATCTGGTGGCAAGAGGATCTCTTCAACGTCTTTTAACTGTTCTTGATATGCCCTTACCAATTCCTTGCGAGCAGCTTGCATTGCAGGATATTTTTTTAGTTGTTGCAAACCTATTGCAGCTTGTATGTCCGACATATTGTATTTGTAGCCCAAATCGCAAATATCATAACGCCACTTGCCGACAGCACTATATCTTTTCCATGCATCTTTGGAAAGCCCGTGCAAGCTCAGCATGCGCATTCGCTGCGCGATCCCGGGATCATCCGTGGTAATCATCCCGCCTTCGCCGGTGGTTAGGTTCTTAGTGGCATAGAAGCTAAAAACGGTGATATCGCCAATCGAACCGATTTTTTCCCCTTTGTAAACAGCCCCGCATGCATGAGCCGCATCTTCGATAAGTATTAGATCATGCTCTTCGGCTATGGCCAAAATCTCATCCATACTGCATGGTTCACCGGCAAAATGAACTGGAATAATCGCCCTGGTTCGCGAAGTAATTGCTTTGCGGATTTTCTGGGGATCAATATTGAATCCGCCATCCTCGATATCAACGAAGACTGGAGTAGCATGTGCGTGCAATATTACTTCTGAGGTTGCAGCGAATGTATAGGGAGTCGTGATTACCTCATCTCCAGGCCCAATATCGCAAGCCACAAGCGCTAGATGGAGGCCAGCGGTACAAGAATTGACGGCGACTGCAAAACGCGCACCAACATAAGCTGCGAATTGCTGTTCAAATGCTTCTGTTCGCGGCCCAGTGGTAATCCAACCCGAACGCAAAGCCGCTGCGACCTCTTGAATTTCTTCTTCTCCAATGCTTGGGAGATTGAAAGGTATATGCCGAATGGTTCTCTTGCTTATCGGAAATGCCACGGTCTGCCCTTATCCATTCTTCTCTGCTGATTTCACCGATAGATGATAATTGTACCCATAGTATTTGCGCTGGTAATAGTATGGCAATACTTCTCCTACATCATTCAAGACAATGCCTAACAAGGGGCAACGTGCTTCATTTAAGACCTCAACGGCTCGCTTGACAACTTCTGAGGGCGTCTTCCCGGTGCGAACAACCATGACGACGCCATCTGCATACTCTGCAAGCTTAAGGGAATCGCCGACCGGCACCAAGGGTGGGGCATCGACCACAATTAGGCTGTAAATTGTACGAAATTCCTCAAAGAGATGCTTGGTCCTATCGAGACTTAGGAGCTGAAAGGGATTATGCACAGGCCGACCAGCAGTTAATAAGTTCAAATTCTCACGATTTGTTTTCTGAATCACCGTCCTGAAGTCTTTTATTTCGGTTAGGACGTTTGTCAGCCCTTCTTCTCGATCTATACCAAAAGTTTTATGTAAAGTTGGACGATGCAAATCGCCATCAACGAGGAGGCAAAGTTCTTGGGAAGACATGGAAGCTGTAACCAGTAGATAAGATGACAAAGTGCTCTTGCCTTCTCCTTCGGTTGCACTGGTTACGGTAATGACCTGTGGCCTTTTGCCATTGCCGCCATGAGCAAGCTGATGAAAAAAGCGATAAAAATTGGCAAAACAAGGAATATGTTCCCCAAATTCTTGAATTGTTGGCATTCCATTCGTGTGCATGGTCAATTACCAAAACTAAATGCTACGTGAAAAGCTTATTGAAAGAGAATACGGTATGCCATTAGCATGGAAAAACCGGCCATGATCGGCAGCATAATAGCGAGGATGCGTTTGGTACGTCTTTGCTTCCGTTCTTGTCGCTGGGTTACTATTCTGGGAATCGTAGCAAGAACCGGCACACCTATGTATTTGGTCACGTCCTCAACATTCTTGATGGAAGCATCTATCGTTTCAAGTCCAAGAATAATGCTAAAGCCAAAAGCTAAACCCAGGAAACAAGCGACCATCATGATCCTCCGGCGCTGTGGTTTTACTCGCTCCAATGGACTTTGCGGTGGAGCTATTAGCTTAAATTTCATTTGGGACTCTTTGAGTTGAGCCGATTCGCGAATTTGCGTTCCGCGAACTTGCTCCAATAAAAGCTCATATATCTGCCGATTAACGGCAACTTCCCTTTGCAGACGAGCTCTAACTGCTTCTTGCGATGGTTGCCGCCGCAGATGCTCGCTATGGGCTTGAAGGATTCTCCCAAGAGTATTGCAAATATGCTGAAGTAGATCCGCTTCAAGCCGTAGACCTTCAATTTTTATAGCGGCTTCAAGCACAATTGCAGATGACAGAGAATAATGGGCTGATAAGATAGACCGTACACGATCATTAATAAGGTCAGATGATCTGTACTCTGCCGCTTTTTGCGGGGTCGAGTCCTGTTGCTATGGTTTACT
>DYKH01000373.1 GCA_020722685.1 Caldithrix sp.
AACAGCTTGGCATTCGGCTTTGCATCAGGCGGCTCGCCCTTGATCGTGAGGCCAAGAATGAGCGGCGTCACCGGATCGGAAAGCTCATACTCGTCTGCCGGGACGCGATCAGCCCACCATTGGCAGGCGGGATCCGCGAGCCGTTGCGCATAGTGCTGCATCAAAGACCGCATGATAAGACCACGCGATTCTTGGGCGCGCGGCCCGCGTTCAGCGCCGTCTCCGAACGGCCAAAATTCGTCGTTTGGACGAGCGCAATAGAGGAAATAGTCGCGGATTTTTTGGAAAAAGGGCTTTTGCCACATATTCACTTTCAAGGTCGACAGACCGCTTTCCAGCCAAGCAACCGCGCGAAGATTGTAGGCCGCTGCATAACCGGGTCCTTCGGCCCAGCCACCGTCGTCTTGCGACCAGTGAGGGAAGACCGTCCAATACGCTTTGAGCGAATACTCCAGCCATTTGCTTACCTCCTCGGCAGGAGCTTCGCCGTGCAATGCCAGGGCTTCTTCGCCGAGGTAGCCGATCAAACGCCCGTCATGGCTTGATCCTGGCTGCTGAAGAAAGGGGCGGCGGATTCCCACGCGCAAAAAGGTATCCCGGGTTCGCTCGATTAGGTTCTGCCGGACAACCCGACGCTCCTCTTCGCTGAGGGCCTCGTACAACCAGTCGTAGACCCGGTGCAGGCAACGGGCGAAGCTTAGGCCAGGCTCATCAAATCCGCTGTGATTGGAGGAAGTGATACCGGAGGGATCCCAAGTGGCCACTTCCAGCAAAATGGGCTTGGCCGCATCGGCATACTTTTGTTCGCCGGTCATCAACCAGGCCAAGCTCAGCGCCTGCAAGCCCTGGTCGACATATCTTCTCAAATAACTAAAATACTCCCGATAGGCCAATCGACGCGTATTGTAATCCTCGATGTTTTGATACGAGGGCGGTTTTGGTGGGCCGAGCTTCAGACTTTTGTCGGCCATCTGTTTCACAGCAAGCCAGGCCTCTTTACGAAACGTCGTGAGTGTCCCGCGAATTTCTTCCAGCTTGTTCTTGTCGAAGACAAGTCGGGGGTGATGCAAGGCTACCGTGCCGAGGCTCTTTGTCACATCGGGGAAGGGAAATTCAACGGCATCCGGCGGGATGGTCAAGGAATAAGGGCGCCTGCTGGCCAGCAGGTTGCCGTCATCGTCGAACGCCTCGATGGTCCAAGTGTATTGGCCGGGAGGTAAAACCTTTGTCGGCGCGTACACATTTTCGCCCGGCGTTTCGAAAGTGAAAGCTGGCTCAGCGGTGCCAGATTTGGTCAGGGTGATCTTGTAAACGGCTGCGGATTTCACCGGCAACCAGGCAAAAGCCGGCGGATTGACTTCCGAGACGCAGCCATCTTTTGGGCGCGGGAAAAGGTCCTTTTCGTTCTCTCGGAATTCTGGGAATACCCCTGCGAAGGCAGACTGAAGCGCGGAAAGTACAAGTAGGATGGTCAGTGTTCTTTTCATCTCAAAATCCCAGTTTGTTTGGCAACCAGATGGAAAGGGCCGGGACGTAGGTCACCAGCAGCAGACTTAGCAGCATGGCCGCGAAAAACGGCAGCAGCCATTTGAAGATGTAGGTGATTTTAGTGTCGGCCACGGCGCAGCCGACAAAGAGAACGGCCCCGACGGGCGGGGTGATGATGCCGATGCAGAGGTTGAGAATCATAATAATCCCAAAATGCAGAGGATCGACGCCCAGTTTGGTCACCACCGGCAAAAAGATGGGAGTGAAAATCAGCACCGCCGGCGTGGCGTCCATGAAAGTGCCGACGGCCAGCAAAATCACGTTGATGATAAGGAGAACGATGATTTTGTCATTTGTAAGCGCGATCAATGCCATGCTGATCGTTTGTGGAATCTCGACATACGTCAAGACCCAGGAGAGAGCCATGGAGGTGCCGATTAAGAACATGACCACCGCATTCGTTACCACCGTTTGCTTGAGAATTCCCGGCAAATCCTTGATCTTTACTTCACGGTAAACCACCACGGACAATAAAAAAGAATACAGGACGGCAATCGCTGCGCCTTCAGTCGCGGTAAGAATGCCGGCGATAATGCCGCCTATTACGATGACAATCAGCAACAAGCTGAGGACGGAATCAGCGAACCTCTTTGCCATTTCCAACAATCCAACTCGAGCGCCGCCGCGATACTTTTGGACGCTGCCGACAATGGCCGCGGTAACCATTAGCAATAGACCAGTGAGAATTCCCGGAATATATCCGGCGATGAACAGGGCAGCGACGGAAATGGAGCCGCTCGCCAGGGAATACACGATCATAATGTTGCTGGGAGGAATAAGTAGTCCGGTCGTTGCAGAGCTGGCATTCACCGCGCCGCTAAAGTTTTTGTTATATCCTTCCTTATTCATTTCGGGAATCATGAAACTGCCGATAGCCGAGGCGGCTGCCACGGCGGAGCCGGAGATCGCGCCGAAAAGCATGCAAGCGAAAATGTTGACGTAAGCAAGACCGCCTGGTAAGGTGCCAAGAAAGGATTTGGCCAAACCGATCAACCGCCGGGCGATGCCGCCTTGCCCGATAAGTTGTCCCGAAAGTATAAAAAAAGGAATGGCCATCAAGGCAAAGTTATCCAGACCGGTCGCCACCTTTTGTGCCACCTGGGTGACTGCCGGTTCGGCGGGCATGTTCATCAAGAGTGTGAACACCGTGGCCAGGCCGATGCTAAAGGTAATCGGCACGTTTGATAGCAGCAGAAGAACAAAAACAACGGTCAGAATCAGAATAGATAATGTCATGCCAAGAACTCGAAATGCAGTTGCCGTTTATCAAATCAACTCTGGTGAACCGGTATGCTTGGCTGAATCGGATTGCACGTCCAAACTTATTTCGAAAAGCAAGTAGACCGAGTAGAAGATCAGTAAAACTCCCGTCAAGGGTAAGACCAAATAAATAGCTCCCATCGGTATCCGCAAAGCAGCCGAAGTCTGGTTCAGATAAAAAGTGACAAAGACGAGCCTGATTCCACCCCAGATTAACACCAGGCAGGAAAAGAGAATGACGCTGCCGTAGATGAGCCAATCCCAATACAGTCTTTTCTTGCCCGAAAGCTTTTGCACCAAGATATCGATGCCCAGGTGCGCCTTTTGTCGCAAGGCGTAAGCCCCACCCAGCAGTCCGATCCAAATCATCAGAAAGGTGGCCAACTCTTCGGTGAAAGAGCTCGGCTGTTGCAAAACGTAGCGGGTGAAAACTTGCCACGAGACATCGAGAACCATAATGATCATGAGAATCACCAAAAAGCCGGACAATCCTTTGTCTACCAGATCGACCATTTTTTTCATTCAGTAGGCTCCGTTGGCCATTTTC
>DYKH01000374.1 GCA_020722685.1 Caldithrix sp.
CTGGCTACGAACCAGTAGGTCGGGAGTTCGACTCTCTCCGAGCGCACCAAATAAATCAAGAGCTTAGATATAGGTCTAAGCTCTTTTTCTTTGCCAGAACCAATTTATGCTGCAAATACGCTGCACTTGGGCTATTATTTGGCCTGACGGGTGGCGGCATGAAGAGGGTCAAATCCAGATTGCTGCTGATCCGGTCCATGTTTTTAGTGCAGCGGGAGTGCAGCGCGATGGCAACAGTTAATCCCCGGCTCGATCAGGATAATAATGTAATTGGATGGCAGTGCATCATCCGGCGAAAAGGACATCCATCACAGACAAAGGCTTTTAGATCGAAAAAAGATGCCGAGGCTTGGACCAGGGGTATTGAAAGTGAAATGGACCGTGGAGTTTGGCGGGACCGATCCGAAGCCGAACGCACTACATTGTCCGGCTGCATCACCCGATACATGGATGAGATCATTCCTCAAAAAAGGGGCGGTGATCGGGAAATGGGGTTTTTGCGGCAATGGCAGAAACGCTCCGACCGGTGGCGCCTTCATTTCACGAGGCTACAGAAGGCCGAGGAAGCCGGCCGAGCTTCAGCAATGGCTTAATGACAGAAGACTGGGTGGAGTTTGTCAGCATGAGTCACGATCCCACAAGACGTCGGTTCCTACCCGGGGTTGTCTCGGCACAACTACGCTCTAGCTAGTAAAGGCAAGCCAAATATGCGTTCTTCAATTGAAGTGCATTCCTGCACAGAAAACACTAGTTCCATTCGTCGGTGGATGTACGGCGAAACTATGGTGCATTTCTTTCAGCAGGATGTTCATTCGATCCTTGGTGAGCTTGCACAGCGATCAGATGGAAATATCGAAACAACGCAACGAAATGCTTGGCAAGAACAAATCCGCATTTTGAAGGACCTTATGGTTCCCGATGATCAGCTTGCTACTGCGCGTATTTATTTTGAGCTGACTGTGCCAAGGTTGGGGCGTCGCGCTGACGTGGTACTCATTGTCGGCCATGTCATGTTCATTCTTGAATTCAAGGTTGGTGAATCGGCGTTTAATCGTTCTGGAATCGATCAAGTATGGGATTACGCGCTGGACTTCAAATATTTTCATGAAGCCAGTCACGATATATGTATTGTACCTGTCCTCATCGCTACACAAGCACCCGATCAGAGTTTTAAGATTGGCGATACGGTGCACAACGATAGGTTGGCCTACCCAATAAAAGCAGCACCGTCGCAGCTATCAAATGTTCTCCGCGAAGGATTGGCACATTTTGTTGCTCCAGCCATCAATGTCGCCGTTTGGGAGCAAGGGCGCTACATGCCAACTCCCACTATTGTTGAGGCTGCTCGTGCCCTTTACGCTGGTCATGCAGTTGAGAATATTTCGCGCAGCGATGCTGGCGCTAGAAATTTGTCAGTCACAGCGAAGGCCATAGAGAGCATCATCGAAAAATCGCGCAGTCTTCACCGTAAGGCGATCTGTTTCGTCACTGGCGTGCCAGGGGCTGGAAAGACATTGGTTGGCCTGGATATTGCTAACCGACATCTCAGTTCAGAGAGCGAGACTTATAGCGTCTTCTTGTCTGGCAATGGACCATTAGTTGCTGTGTTACGCGAGGCGCTCGCAAGAGATAACGTAGAGCGGGAGGCGCGCAAGGGAAACCTAATACGCAAAGGCGATGCCAAAAAGGAAGTAGAAGCGTTCATACAGAACGTTCATCATTTTCGTGATGAATACCTTCGTGATACTGGCGCTCCACTCGAGCACGTGGTGTTATTCGACGAGGCGCAGCGTGCTTGGAATTTAGAGCAAACCAGCGCTTTCATGAGGCAAAAAAAGGGCAAGGCGAATTTCAGTATTTCGGAACCTGAGTTTCTAATTTCGTGTATGGATCGCCACGAGGATTGGTGTGTCATTGTATGTCTCGTTGGAAGTGGACAGGAAATCAACACAGGAGAGGGGGGGATTAACGAGTGGTTCGACGCAGTTCTTCAACGATTCCCGGAGTGGGATGCCCACTTGTCGTCGAATTTGGTAGAGGCGGAATATCGTGGAGGGGGGATATTTGATTCGATGCTCGCGCGCCCCAACACCCACTTACATCAAAATTTACACCTTGCCACATCGATCAGATCGTTTCGGACCGATGTTCTGAGTCGCTTTGTACGCGAAATCCTCGATATTGAAATTGGGTCCGCAAGAAATACTTTGGCCGATTTGAAAGATCGTTATCCTATCGTGATCACTCGTGAAATATCCAGTGCTAAGGAATGGCTGAGACAGCAGGCAAGAGGATCGGAACGCTACGGGATAGTTGTTTCGTCACAGGCTGAGCGTCTCAAGCCTCACGCAATTGACGTGCGCGTAAAGACCGATCCGGTAAAGTGGTTTCTTGAGGGGAAAGAAGACACACGTTCGTCGTACTATTTGGAAGACGTCGCCACAGAATTTCAAGTCCAGGGTTTGGAGTTGGACTGGGCCTGTGTTGTATGGGATGGCGACTTACGCTTTTGCGATGGACATTGGGCTCACCATCAGTTTCGGGGCTCTCGCTGGAACCGTGTCAATAAGACCGAGCGTCAGCGCTACCTTGAAAATGCTTATCGCGTACTCCTGACGCGGGCGCGGCAGGGTATGGTTTTGGTTGTGCCGCACGGAGATGATGACGACCCAACCCGCTCTCGCGAGTTCTACGATCCAACGTACTCCTATCTCAGGTCGTTGGGTCTGCAAGAACTCTGACATGGCGAGGAGTCGTTTCATGTTCCGGGGCGGCGAGTCGCCATGTCCGTTAGGGCAACGATCCTGAAGTAAGCTGGGATGTTTTTTGCCTACAAGAACGGGATCACGGCCACTGCGCAAAGTGTCGAGACCGCGACGACGGATTCCGGTCTGGCGATCACAAGAATTGTCGATCTTCAGATCGTCAATGGTGGCCAGACCACGGCATCGCTGTTCCATACACGGAAGCGAGACAAGGCCGATCTTTCCCAGATATTCGTCCAATTGAAGCTGTCCGTCATCGACAGCCTGCAGAGCGAAACGGTCGTTCCAAGGATATCGGAGTATGCGAACACCCAGAATCGGGTGAATGCCGCCGACTTCTTCTCGAACCACCCGTTCCATGTGCGGATGGAAGGGTTTTCCCGACGGATCTGGGCACCCGCGCAGAAGGGAGCCCCGCGCGAGACGAGGTGGTTCTATGAGCGCGCACGCGGCCAGTATGCCGATGCACAGTCGAAGCTCACACCCGCGGAGCAGCGTCGCTTCAAGGCGGAGCATCCCAAGCCACAGATGTTCACGAAGACGGATCTTGCGAAGTTCGAAAATGTCTGGGATGACCACCCCAGG
>DYKH01000375.1 GCA_020722685.1 Caldithrix sp.
GGCCATGCCGCACGGCGAAATTCTCGGTTTTGCACCGCCGCTCGTGGCCAGGCGCGAGGATGTGGACGAGATCGTGCGTCTCACGCGTGGCGCGGTGGATGAAGTAGCCGCCGAGGTTACAGAGAGACATGCAGCCACCACTTAAAGCGAATCTGCGTACCGCCGTAGATTTTCACTGGATTCCCAAATTCCGCGACTGAATTGAGCGAGCGTGGTGAATGGGCTATTCAAGTTAATTTTATTTCAGGTCTGAAGTTTAGACATTCAGCTTCCTCGCCTGTCCCAGTGGGTGGCGATATGATGCAGTAAATTTGGGGTAGAAGTGCGTCAGGCGGCCTTTTTGCGGGGTGGGTCATCGGTATCGGCCCAAAAGTCAGGATTTGGGCACTGGAATTTCCCGGACTTTGGGTCATAGCCCGTCCAGAAGGGAACTCGCAGAAAATGCAGATGGAGCCATTGGGCCATGAGTCCTGCAGTGACGGGCGTAGCGATACGCCAAGGCGCTACGGCAGTCATGGGAAAGTCCTCGGTGACCGTTTCCGCGAGGAGCTGCACCATGGACCAGGCAATGCAACGAATTTGCATCCAGCGTTCGAGAACCGCGCGTCTTTTCTGCCAGAGGTTATTGATGCCCCACCAGCGTTTCAGGTTATGGAAGAGGGGTTCGATCTGCCAACGGTTACCATAGAGGGTGACGATTTCGGGGGCGCTCAGATCGGTTTCGGAAGCGAGATAAAGGCGTGTGGGCGACCATCGATGGTGTTTTGTATCGTAGATAGCGCTCCAGACTGCCCGGACGGGATGGCCGTTGAGGAAGCGTGCCTGGGCGACGATGGATTGAAGACGGACTTTCTGCCATTTCCCATAGACAAACAGGGTGCGGATCTCCGTGGGGAGTGAGGTCAGGGCTTCCGGGGTCAGTTTGTCCCCATATTTCCGGGGCCGGCCCCGTTGCGCTTTGGCGGGTTTGGGCGGGGGCTGCCGATACAGTGCGGTATCCTGGCGCACCTGGCCGATGAACTGGCCGCGCTGACGCAGCAGGGGCAAGAGCAGGCGGCGGCGCATGAACCAGGCATCGGTGAGCAAGCGGACGGGTACGGGGATGTGGGGTATAAAGGCCCGCAGTAATGCCCCGGCAATTTTCAGCTTGTGGGTGTTGCCGGTACTGGGCACCAGGCGCAAGCGAATGGGAAAGGAAAGGGCTTTGCCGGAGCGGCTCCGCAGGGTCAACGCCAGCCCTACCCAGTTCTGGGCGAGGACATAACGGGGGCGGTTGTGCTTATGGCTGTGATCGAAGTGGATGGTCGCGCCTGGGGCCTTGGTAGAGTGGCGCAGGACCAGCGTATCGTCGATGATCAACTCGACGATCGGCAACGGCGGCAAAACGGACAGGAGCCAGCGTACCTGAGCGATGGCCAGAGCTTGGGTCCGCAAGGATTCACGCTCCAGGAGTTTGTAATAAGTGGTCCAATGGCAGCGCAGTGAAATATGGCTGAGAGCGCGGGTGACCCAGCCATCAGGGGAGATCAGGCACCCGCACAACAGTTCGAGGAAGCTGCGCCGCGAGCGGGGCGGCACGACCGCGAGAAAGTAGGAAATCCACTCTGAAAGGCGGAGGGTAACGAGACGCTGAAAGGACATGGCAGTGATTCCGAGAAGCCTAAAACGCTTCTCATTGGCCGACCCTTTTTTCCAAAGGGTCGGCCGCACGGCACTATCACCGTGTCAAGCACTTTCGTAGCAAAAATAGAAAATAAAAACCCGGCGGAGCCGGGCTGAATAATGGGATGAACCTCTCCTCTCTCAGGCATGGTCCAATACCATTCTGAGAGATCTATTCTGCAAAGGAGATTTACATCATGAAAGAGATCACGATATTAGGCATTGACCTTGCGAAGAATGTTTTTCAACTTCATGGCATAGATGCCACTGGTAAACCTGTGCTGCGCAAGGCTGTTAGTCGGCGCAAGCTGATGGAGACGTTGGTGAATTTACAACCCTGTTTGATTGGCATAGAAGCCTGCGGTGGCGCTCATAACTGGGCGCGCGAAATGATTAAGCTGGGTCACGAGGTGCGCATTATGGCTCCGCAGTTCGTGGCGCCTTACCGCAAGAGTGGCAAAAACGATATCAACGATGCCGAAGCTATTTGCGAAGCGGTCAGTCGCCCACACATGCGCTTTGTAGCGGTCAAAACAGAAGCACAGCAGAGTGCGTTGATGGTCCATCGGGTACGATCATCTATCAACACAGAGCGCACAGCGTTGATCAACGAAATGCGAGGGCTTCTCCAAGAGTTTGGCGTTGTTCTGGCCAAAGGTGCTTCTACTTTTTCCAAGCGATTTCTTGAGGTATTAGAAATGGAGAATTTGCCCTTGGCAGCGGTGGAGGTCTTGACTGAACTTCGTGAACATTTGCTGACTTTAGAAGACCGCCTAGCAAAATATGACCGCATGATTACGCGCATGCTCAAGGACGAGATGGTTGCTCGCGTGATGGCTATTCCTGGAGTAGGACCAGTCACGGCTACCGCTGTGGTCGCTACGGTTGGCGATGCCAAGCTTTTCCATAATGGCCGTGAGCTGGCAGCGTATATTGGGTTGGTGCCGCGACAGAACAGCTCTGGAGGGAAAACCCGATTAGGTCGCATTACCAAGCAGGGAGACAGCTATTTGCGATCCCTCTTTGTGCAGGGAGCCTTGGTCGTAATCCGGCATCTGGGAGATAAGAGAGACCCACGATCCGTCTGGATTCGCTCTCTTGTCGAAAGACGGGGTACCAAGAAAGCTGCCGTGGCACTGGCCGCCAAGACGGTTCGTGTGGTCTGGGTGCTGATGGCACGGCAAGAATATTATAATCCCGCTACAGTTTGATACCAGGTGCGACATCAAACTCTAATTGCGTAGCAACCACATAGATGGAGGTAATAAGCACTTCTACGATTGCTAGATGACGACAGATGGCGGACAGGTCGAACCGGCATCCAGAAAACCTGATTTAGACATTAGCTGCTGTTGAAGCTGCCTGAATGATGAGGACTGGATGCGCGGATTACCCATTGGGGCCAGGGCAATAGCCCACTAACAGGCCGGATACATGTTTGCAGTCGATCCCAACCAATATTTACGGCATCTTGCAAAACCGGAGAGGTTCATACATGTCTAAACTAGAGATTTAATTTTAAAAAAGAGGAAAACATGGAAAAAGAAAATATTTATAATAATATATGCCAAAGAATTAAATATTTTTTGGATCAAAATAAAATTGACCATGAAAGATATTTTTTTGAAGTAAATATCTCCCGGCAAAGCCGGGAGCTTTAGTTCGTGAGCCGCTCAAAGCG
>DYKH01000376.1 GCA_020722685.1 Caldithrix sp.
AGGATACACTGACACCACGTCCCATGCAAGGACATTCTAATAACGCAAATCGTTATGCGGCTCAATGCCTTGAAGCCTCATATTCAAGAGATACTACGGAGGGCTGACAAGTGAGCAACGTTAAAACACTTAAAACACTGACTGCAATTGCTGTAACGGTTGTACTACTCTGCGGGCTATTGGGATGTACAGTTGCGTCAAATAAGCAAGCGACTTCCACTTTAGCACCTCGCACAGATGTTACACCGCCGAGAATCACTTCCACGCCAACACCAGGAGTAAATGCTACTCAAACAGCAACGGACGCAGAAGTTGTCGGTCCACCGGAAGAAGTTGGTATCTCCCGTGAGGAAGATTCTCAATTGACTCCATCTCATCCTACTCAAGTGACAGCGCAGGCAATAACGGGCGCGATTGTGTTGACGTGGCTTGGCACTGGTGATGACAGAATCGAGTATTACCAAGTATGCCGAAAGGTTGCCGATGATGAAGATTGGCAACTCACTGCCAGAGTAGAAGCTACAGGAGACAACAGGGGGTGGTATGAATTCAGGGATACAGCCACAGAGCGGGGCATTACCTACATATACGGCGTCTCAGCCGTAGATATTTACGGCAATGAAAGCACTATCTCCGAGAGTTCTGCTATTACTTCTCAGTGAGCTATTGGATCTACAAACAAAGGAGGTCTCAAATGAACAGCAGGAAACAGATCGTTTGGTTGGTTGTTGTTGCCTTGGTGGCAACGATCGCGTTCGTGTTAGGCGGTAACTCTGTCGCAGCCCGCCTTCCCGAGATCGAACAAAGCGCATACTCACCAACACCCACGCCCACACAAGAGCCAGAAAGGGAACCTTTCGTACCCTCACGTCCACAGGTCTCCGTAACAGGGATCATAACAGACACACCCCAGGCTGTAGCGCAGGCAATGGGCATTCGGGCTTCAGACACTATCTCTGCCAGCCTTAATGGCAGTGATGAAAGAGGAGTAGGGATCGGAACGACTCCGCTTGGCAACTATTTCCCCACCGAAGGAAACACCTTCGCAATCCTATCTACCGGTCTCGCAGAAAGTGCAGACGACCCGAATGACTCAGGAAGCTTGAGTTTTAAACTGGATGGCTTGAACAACTCCCAAGGTAACGACCTGGTACAGCTCGCGCTACGGCTTCGTGTTCCTCAGAATATGAACTGTGCCAGCTTCGACTTTGCCTACTTTTCAGAGGAGTTTCCAGAGTGGGTTGGCTCCCAATTCAATGACACCTTTACTGCCGAGTTGGGTGGAACCAATCTCATCATCTCTGGAACTCAGGTTATTGCTCCTCTAAACTTTGCATTTGACACTGAAGGCAATATCATTTCTATCAACACAGTCTTCGATGTCACTTCTGATACAGCAACAACCTACAACGGTATGACATCGCTTCTACGAGCTCAGACCCCTGTGACTCCAGGAGCCACTATAGACATTGTGTTCTCTGTCCAAGACCTTGGCGACTCCATCTATGACTCGGCTGTATTCTTGGACAAGTTCTTCTGGAGCAACGACCCGAACTGCGGTGGCGGCGCTCAAGAGGATAAGGATGGAGATGGACTTCTCGATATTTGGGAGACCCAAGGTCTCACGGTAACGGTAGATGGCGTTGACGTTTTTGTGGACCTCCCCGCTATGGGAGCCGACCCCGAGAGAAAGGACATCTTTGTGGAGATTGACTATATGGTGCATCAAGGCATTTGCCTGCCAATCATCGGGTGCCTTTTCGGGCATAGTCATCAACCGAAACCGGAGGCTATCGCCAGGATCGTTGAGGCTTTTACCAATGCCCCTGTGTCCAATCCCGATGGCAGTACAGGCGTCAATCTCCACGTTGACTATGGTCCTGACAGTGTGATGAATCCCGTAACGGGCGACAGATGGGGTAATCGCTCTCAGGCAAACAACCTGCCACACGATAATAACCTCGGTTCAAAGAACCCCAATGGAAGTTACAACTGGACAGAATTCGACGGCATTAAGGATTCCAACTTTTCGCCAGCACGGGCTGCAGTATTCCACTATTGCGTGTTTGCACATAACCTTGGTGGCTTTGGGGGCACTAGCGGCATATCACGAGGCATTGGTGCCAGTGATTTTATTGTGAGCCTCGGCTCTTGGAGTGGCGGCGTTGGAACAACTAATGAACAAGCGGGTACTTTTATGCACGAGTTGGGCCACAATCTGGGACTTCGCCACGGAGGAGATGATCACACTAACTACGAACCCAACTTCTTGAGCATAATGAATTACTCTTTCCAGACACGGGGCCTGCGCATAAACAGTCAGGACGGTCACTTCGACTATTCACGTTTCGCCCTACCTGACCTTAATGAGAGTAACCTGGATGAAACAGTTGGTCTAAACGGCGGCGTTGCCATAAACGACTATGGAACCAGGTACTACTGCGCTAGTGGCGGAGACCGAGTCGTAGGTAACGCCAATGGGCAAATCGACTGGAACTGCAACGGCAACAGCACGGACACCAATGTTCAAACCGACATCAACAAAGACTCCATTCAAGGTGTCTTGGGGAGTTACAACGATTGGGCTAACTTGGTCTTCACAGGCGGAGCTATCGGGCAACCAGGTGCTGAACCGGAGTTGCCAATGGAAACTGAGGTTGAGGAAATTACGGAGGAAGAAGACGCGCAACTAATCACTCATTACAAGGTAGCCGTCACAGCACCTGGCAATGCCGCGACTCTGCCCGGAAGCACTGTCGTGTACACATTTACCGTAACCAACCTGGGTATCAACGCCGATACATATACTGTAACTGTTGGCTCAAGCCTGGGGTGGGCTAATCTAAGTGGTATCCCAACCTCTTTGGCGCTATCGGCAGGAGCGAGCACGGAAATCCCGATTGCCGTCAACGTGCCCATCTCTGCCAGTTCAGAAGCGATGGACGAGCTTGCCTTCTCAGCAGTTAGTCAGGTTAACCCGCTTGTAGAGGATAGTGCAATTGCTCGTACCAGCGTAGTACGTCGGGTATTCTTGCCTCTAGTGACAAAGGGCGAGTAAATCCAACTCTTATGCGAAAGCCGAAGGCGGGCGGGCTACGCCCATCTTCGGCAGGCCTACAACAATATCAGAGACGCGAGCATCAATTTGAAGACCCTTCCGAGAAAAGTGCCGCATAACACTTGCTTGCAGCCGACTGCCAACAGCGGCGCGAAAAGCGTGCGCCGCTGTTGGCGGCGGCTGACGCTGGCCGTTGGCACGCCCCTTGCATAACAAAGGTAAAGAAAGAATCAGTAGATCGAAATGTGTGGTGAAGGGGTTGCCAAAAAAGCCATTTTGAG
>DYKH01000377.1 GCA_020722685.1 Caldithrix sp.
TCGTGGTATCTTGGCTATGGCAGCACTCAGCAAGAGGCTTTGGATCATAATCATTTCTGGATAATAAAGAAGGAATTATGACAATAGGCAGAAGACCCCAGCCTTCTTCGAGAAGGCTGGGGTCTATTGCCAATGCAAGTGAAGGGATGCCTATGGCACGATATGGCTTTGCTTGGCTGGTGGGATTCTTGCTAAACATTGTACCTTTAAGCAACGCACAGGAAACCATTGACCTCAGCCAGTTCGCCGAAGATATGCGCATTTCATGCTGCGAAGGGCCGCACGTTGCCAGCCTCGGTCAATGCCTGGCCGGTGGCGATGTGAATGGAGACGGCTATGCGGACATCGTGAGCGGCGCTGAAGTAGTAGAAAGGTACTATGTCGGCGGAGGCGCGGCCTATATCATCTTTGGCGGCAAAGAGCCGCGTCGATTTGTGCAGACGTGTCAAAACGACGGCTTGGTGACCCTATGGGGAAACACCGCCCAGGATTATACCGGTTATGACGTGGAGGTTTTTGATTTCGATAAAGACGGATTGGACGATGTCTTTGTCAGTGCTACTCAATTCAACTATACCGGCCAAACCTATGGTGCAGGCAAAATTTATTACCTACCAGGAAGAAGAGAATGGCCGCGAGAGATACTCCTACAGAATAACCCTCAAACTCCTTGGCAGTTTACTATTAGGGGGCAATATCCGAATTCTTTTTTAGGCTACGTTCTTAATCAAGGTGATTTCAATGGGGATGGCTTTCTCGATCTGATGACCGCCGCCGGCCGAGGAACTGACGCAGCACCACGCAGTCAGCAAGTAACGGCCTATGTTGTTTTTGGCGGGCAACCGATGATGAATGGCCCTATCAATGAATTGAACATGCGTATATGCCGCATCTACCAACCGGCCTTTGACTGGGTTAGCACCACTTTCCAAGCAGGCGATTTGGATGCTGACGGATTCACCGATCTTTTTCTCGCCTTTCCTGAAGAGACCGTGGATGGTGTTGACCATGCTGGGATAATCTATATTGTTTGGGGGCGGCCGAACTTTCCCGCAATCATCGATCTGAAAATGATCGACCCTTCTTTGGGCATCACCACCATAACCAGCGATCGCGAGGTTTCCATGATTGGAGGGCGCTTTGCTGTTGGCGATTTTAACGGCAACGGGTTTCCCGACGTTTCGATGGGCTATTCAACATTTTTTCGCCTACCGGACAACGAGAGCGTCCAGAAACAACACTTCCGAGTTTTTTACGACTTGTTTCGCACCCGTCCCAAGAACTTGAGCTTCTTTGATCCCTCTCTGCCTCACATCACCGTTACCAGCAGCAATCAAGCGGGCTTTGGCTACGCTCTTTTATTTTCTGATTGGGATTTGGACGGAGCAGACGATCTGGTATTCTCCGATACCGGCGCCCAACGTTCAACTTCTCCGAGCTACCGCTGGGAAGGCTGTGTGTACCTGCTTTACGGCAAGCAGGAGCTTCCGGATACCGTGGATGTCTCGCCGCCAAACGGCAATTTTCGCATGACGACCATTTGGAGCGGCAGCTTTGCTCCCAGCTTTGGATTCTCCTTAGCTACAGCAGACATCAACGGCGATGGGCCAAAAGACCTGATCATCGGCGCCGAGACGGCCGCCACCAGCGGGAGTGACGTCTCGGGGGAGGTGTACGTTTTGCTCAACAAGACCAAGAGCACCACGCCCCCGCCTCCGGACACTTTCAAATTGTCACCGGCTTTTCCCAATCCTTTTAACGTGCAGACTGGTTTCAGATTTGATTTGCATAAAGACAGCGATGTGCAGATAAGAATAATCGACTCGATCGGGAGAGTCGTTCGCACCGTACTTTACGAGAGATTGGCAGCCGGAGAACACTGGGCCATGTGGAACACGCTCACCGACCAGGGGCGAAAAGTGGCTTCCGGCCTTTATTTTGTGGCGGTCAGTGCAGGTGGGCAGACAAAAATACAGAAGGTTCTTCTCCTCAAATGAGAGCAATAACTGGAGGTCATGATGGAACGAAAAAGTGGGTCTATGTTGCTTGGAATGGCAATTCTGGCTATAATTCTTGTGTCCCATTCTGATAGCTATAGCCAGTATCTCTTTTCGGCGCTTGCCAGCGGCCAGAGCGCCTATTTGGCCTCCTCAGAGGAAGGGTTCAGCTTTGCGGCCAATCCCGCTTATCTGGGTTATGGCGTAAGCAAAAAACGTTTCCGTTTGATACTCGAGGGTGACGTTTTTAAATTACACGGGAACAACGTACCTTTTCATCCCGCCTTCCCCGACCTCGAGCTATGGTATCGCCTTACCAGTCGATTGACGCTCGGTCTCCGCAAGCAGTATTTCATCGACTGGCCGGAGGCAGTTCTCAAACTAAGGCGGAGAGATTCGGTACAGATTCCCTTACCCACATCGACTAATTCGCCTTATCAGTACCAAACTGGATTCAGCTTCATTCAAGGTTGGAGCTATGGCGCCGGCTATAATGTTCGTTCAAATTGCTCTTTGGGTATTGCCGTTAGGCATATCGAAATTGCAAGCTACTTCTCTCATGATGAATACCTCACTGCCGACATAGGGTCATACTGGAATCCAGCCGGACGTCTAAAGATCGCGACCGTGCTGCGAAATATGGTACAGAAACGGATTGAGAACGGCGCGTTTGATTACAGAATCATGTCCTTAGCAACCGGTGAGGTTCGCACAGTCGCCTGGGACATCAGCGATTTTGGCACGATTTTCACACGTCCGGAGCGGTACCTCGAATTCGGCTGTTCCTACATGTTGGGGCGCACGTTGGAGATGCTGTTAGATTATTCCTCCCGAAAGGAATATGCCTGGGGCTTGCGGCTGCATTTCAGCAGGGGTTTCGCCATTCATGGCGGCAGTTTGAGTCGATATGATCAAATATATCGGCCCAAAAGAATGTTTGCCTCCACCGTCGGCTTTATGGCCCGGTACAAGTTTGTCGCCCTCACGCTCTCCGGCGTGTTTTCAGCGTCCAGCACTGCAGGCTATGCTGATGATGATAATGTCTATGGCCTTTGGCGGGTTAGCCGCACCAATCCGGATACAGGCCTCCTTTCCCTTTCTTTTGTATTTTGAGTTGTGATTTTTCTCAATCATGATGGGATGGTGAGGTTATGATTAGGCCATACCGAAATGCGTTTAAACAAAGTTGGAGAACTCCCGATGACGATTTCGGAACCCTATGCTTAGCCGAAACCATCCGATGAAAGGGGCAGCTATGAAGCATTCTCCTTCACGGATTTTGTTCTCGCCGTTTCTTGAAAAGCTTTGTTATGATCGGCACATTGGCCGCGATGATGAGGA
>DYKH01000378.1 GCA_020722685.1 Caldithrix sp.
GCTATTTCGTGTGCCGGCGACTAGATTCGAACTAGTGACCAAGGGCTTATGAGTCTTTCACAAGTTGGACGATTCGCGCGCGGTGCGTGCGTTCGGCGGGGTAGCCCGTAGGGGGCGACGAACCACCGACCGCGCGAATCATTTCTTCTTCGCTTTCTTCTGTTCCATTTCCTCGTAGATGGTTTGTATTTCCTCTTGGTGTTTTTGTTCTGCTATCTTGTTGTAGGTGATTTCTCTGTATTTTTTGGCTTGGTCAAGCAACAGTTCAAAAAGTTCGTCTGGTATCTCTGATGTGTAGTGAATGAGTTCCTTTTCCTTGTCAGTCAAATCATCAGGACTTGCGCCGCGTACTCTAGGGGGGACGAAGTAGGTGATGGGTTTTTCGAGCGCAAGTGCGATGAACATCAAATCAACTGCGCTGATTTCAAGGCGGCCGCGTTCGTAATCCGATATGTTGTTTTGGGACTTGTCAACTGCTTCCGCAAGTTGTGATTGTGTCCAGTCTTTTTCTTTCCTGGCTTGCCTGATTTTCTCGCCGATCCAAGCGTCCCACTTACTCCCCTCTTTTTTTCTATCGAACAACCCCATACGGCCACCTCCGTGTAGCGTTTTGCATCCTACTTGTAATTATCGCATAAATCTATCGGTTGTCAAAATGCACGGGCAAGAGAGTTGACAAGTCTCTTTGTTTGTGGTAGAATAATCTTGCTTACGGATTATAGACAATATGGATACTAAGCCTTCTCACCTACGCGCGTTCACCTTTTGGGCGGTAATTGTTACGATACTCAACCTCGTAGCGATTGCGGTCATACTCTCACGTTAGGGGGCAGAATGAAAACACTTTCGATTTTGTGGGTCTTGGTCGAATTTGCGGCGTTGGCGCGTTCAGCGATTGCGACGTTTCTCGTTGTGCGGGCTGTGACGAGCGATTTCATTTTCTCACTGTTCACGGTTGCGGTGATTGAGGGCGTATTCCTGACCTCGCTTTTCTTGATGAGGCAAGAACCCGTTGCGCCGATTTCCGCGATTCTGGCTTTGGCGTTCTCGGCGGTGATGCAATATTTCGAGTTGCGCGTCTTGGATGGCTCTATCACGCCACAAGAAAAAGACATCTTGCGTTACGCGGTCGCGTTTGCGCCAATCGTCATTTTGGTCTTGTCCTACATTCGGCGGCTGGTCGTGGGGCAAGATTCCCCTTTAGCGTCGTTGGTCGAAAAGGTGCAAGCGATTCCCAAAGCGCGTGGATCGAAGTCAGGCATGTAGGTCGGTGCGTGTATCGCTTGTTTCGCTTCCGTGATGACGTGGGGCGCAAGCGTTCACGATACTTGGGAACAATTTCCAAGATTCGCCCAAGAAATTAGTGGGCAAAGGGGGACTATGAGCGGTTCCGATTTCTTGCGGGTGATTCGTCCTGCGATGTCGTTGGGACTGATCGAGTATCGCGTGATTCGGTCTGATGGTTCGTCGTGCATTACGCGATTTTGGTCTGATGTTCTGCCGCATCGTTTCGAGTCTGACCGCCATTACTACTTTTCGCCGACGTTACGCCCGTTCAAATCGTCGCGCGTGTTGGGTGGTTGGGTTTTGTGGTTGGATGTGGATTCGAGCGAGTTACCAGAGTTCGGAGAGTTCCCCCAACCTAGTATCATCGTTTCATCGGGACGTGGCTATCACGTCTATTGGGCTTTGCGTGATTGTGCGGCGCCCAGTCAATTGAAAGCGTGGCTTCCGATTCTCGCGCAAAAGTTCGGCGGCGATCCCGCATCAGCGGTTGAAACGCAACTTTTACGCGTTCCTGGTTCAATCAATCCAAAATGGCACAAACCATGTGAGATTGTGAGCATCAATGGCAGTCGTTACACGCGCCTTGACTTGGGACTTCCTGACGTTGCGCGCGATATGCCCGATGTGCGATTACCTGCGGAGCGTGCCAAGAAGTTGGATACCTCGGGTTTTCCGATTTCCAAAGCCAACGAATTTCTTTTGCAAGGCGGCAAGATTTCGGATTTCATCGCGCGTTTCACGGGTCAAGAGAAAGCGCGTCAAATGCGTTGCACACTCCACGAGGATGTAAAACCAAGTCTGACGGTTTCCGATGAGAAAGGATTTTGGTTTTGTCACTCGTGCCGCGTTGGTGGTGACGCGTTCGAGTATTACGCGCGGTCTCGACGTCTCGGACACTCGGCGGCATTGTCGGAACTGCGAGCCGCGTGGAAGGCAACGGGGCAGGGGGACAAGACATAATGAGCGAACTGCGTGCGGATTTGGGAACGTCTCGCGGTGTCGGCGCGTCCGCGCCCCCCGCCCCCCCCCGCTGTCGTTTTTCCTCTCGACTTGATAATATACAAAACAAGTCAGACAAGAGCGAACAGCCAGTCGAACAGGGACAAGCGTTTTTCGAGAGCGTCTCTCTGAATGTTCTTGAACAGCGCACCAAAGCGCGGCGTAACAATGCTTGGGCAAAGTCGCGCGTAATGGTCAATCTTGACACAGGGGAATCGGTGACCGACAAAGAGGGAAACACGCTCACGCTGGCGGATATGTCCAAGTCGTGGTATTTGGCGGAGGGTGTGCGTAACAATACCTATCAGATGGTCAACCGATTACAGAAGGCGCATTCGTTTAAATGTGATCTGAAAAGATTCCGTCCCAAGTTCATCACGTTGACTTTTGCGGGGATTGTCGAGAGTTGGCAAGCGGAACGCGCGATCCAAAAGTTTCTTGATGCGTTGCGGCATTGGGCAAAGCGTTGCGGCGTCAAGGTCTTGGCGTATTTCTGGACAAGCGAAGTCCAGGAGCGCGGGGCGTTGCACTATCATATTTTGGTGCTTGGGGCGCCTTTTCTGACCAAAAAACTGTTGGCGTCGTGGTGGTCTCACGGATTTTCAGACGTTCGCGCGGTGGATGACATTGGACGCGCGTTCAAATATCTGGCGAAGTACCTCTGGAAATGGGGCAAGATTTGGGATACTCTCAAAGTTTTGGAAAATGACGAAGTCGCGGCGTTGCCTCCGTGGTGGTTCTTGTTCTCGGTGTTCTCCAAACGGCGATACGGCTTTTCCAAGTGGTTTCAACGTCCAGCAATCGAGCGCATACCGCGATGGTTGCGAAACGAAATAGAGGACATTGGATTTCTTGACCTTCTCGTGAAAGCATCGCGCGCGGTTGGTGGTGGTTGGCGTTTGGAATTTGCGGGCGATGATGTGGGGGAAACGCTCAGCGTCATTGTATCGAGTCCTTACAAGGTCGTGGAGTGGGTAGCGTGAAGTTATCGCAAGCGGTCAAGTTGTTTCTCAAAGGCGCTGTTGCAGATGGTCTCCAAGAAA
>DYKH01000379.1 GCA_020722685.1 Caldithrix sp.
ACCGCTGACAGCGGTATATCTCGAACGCGGTTTGCATTCTCGCGTAACCGCTCCACAGCCTTGTTTCTTGCCTCATTCGCCTTCGTTCTTGCGTCAAATTCGCGCGCTTTAGCACTCCATTTCGGAGCCGCTTTGAGCACGTCCGATTGATACCGTTTTATTTCTTTTTCGCGCTGATTTTTGATCGATTCGTGATCGATTTCGGTCTGTTTTCGCTCTCGAAATGCTGCCGTTCCGGGGATTTTTTCTGCAAGAGTCTGTGGACTTAGCTCCGCTGGACGCGGGGTTTTGACCATGGAAATTTCAGAATATGGCGCGTTCACGCGACCGTAATAGGCTTTGATCGACTCGTGTTTTGCCTTGCTGCCCTCGATTCCTCGCTCTAAACCGAGATCCTGCATGTAGTCTGCATAGTCAGACTGCATGCGCTTAAGTGCTTCTGGGTCGAACATTTTTGCCGCGTCCAGCTTTCCGTCGGCTCTTCTCGGCACGACGAGGGCCTGAATGTGCGGCGTTGCTTCATCTAGGTGCAGAACCGCGTGAGCGAGATTGTCGCCGTATCTGTCGTGTAAAAACCGCATCGCGAGGTCTTTCCACGCCTCCATCCTGCTCTCGTCGTATTGACCCGCCGCTTCCGGATTGTCTGAACGAAAGTATTCCGGCGAAGCTGTGAGCAAATGTTCCATTGCCCAAACTGCATTTTTCCGCGTTTTTATCTCGCCATTTGAATCAACGGGAAGACGTGCAATCACGTCACCCGCTGGATCATGACTTCCCGCAAGAACGATTGCACCCGACTTCCCTGAAGCATTCGGTACTGGAACTGATCTCATGTTGTGGTTTGAAGCTTTGCTTAGATGCTGCATTCCCTTGATCTTTGAAACACGGGCGATTGCGAATGCCATAGTTAAATCCTCGTTTCCGTAGTAGGTCAATCCTTAGATTGTATCACCCACTATAGAATTTTTTTTCATTGCTACGCAACTCAAAAAATTCTGTGGGCTAGGGGAACCCCTAGAACCCCGAACCACTCACCAGACAAAGCCGCCTACTCGGCGTCTAATTGTCTGGTTCGGAAAGAGGGCTACTACGGAATAAAAGATTTTCTTTCCGTATTAGCCATCGCAGCCCTTTGCCGCTGTCCGCCGAATAGGCGGGCTGCGACCTCTTGCAGTTGACCAGCCCAGAACCGTAGGTTCTATACGGGCTGGCTCTCCGTCCGTGCGCCCGGCCTTGGCCGGAATAGCGCCGGACACTCGTGCAGGGCGGTAGCCCCTTGCCCGGCTTTGCCGGGTGCACACATGGCGCAGCGCGGAGCGTTATTTAAGACTTAAGAAGAGAATGTGCTCAAACCCGCATTCTGGTTACATGGTGAAGCTCAGCCCGCGAACTCCGAGGCTCAGCCGGCGATCTTTCAGGCTCATTTATATATCTTGACAGGCTCAATAATAGCTATATAATTGAGCCTAGAGGTTTGAAACGCGATAAGGACTAGGTCAAAAATGAGTAAGAATTCGAGCTTAAAAAGATACAAAACCAATCCATTCACGGAAGGCATGCAGGTTCCGGTCAAGGGCAAACGTGTGACACTTTCGCGGATTGGTGCTGACGACAACGTTCTGATCAATCAGGTCACCGGAGAAGTGCATGGGACGCACGTAACGACATTCAGACGCGTTGACGCAGATCAATTTGTGAAGCTGTTTACAGCGAACATTGGACTAACGTTCGATTTGAGTTCGGCGGGTATCAAGACATTTAGTCTTTTGCTCTGGTGCGTTCAGCACCGGGCATTAGCAAAAGATGAAGTTGACCTAGATTCGCTGACACTTGAGGAATTCATGTCTGAGCATGAAGATCGTGACCCGCCTTTGCGTTTGAGTTATCCGACTTTCAAGCGAGGTCTCAACGAGATAGAACGTGCTCAAATTGTCGCCAAAACACTTCGCCCAGGTCGGTATTTTATCAATCCGAACTTTGTATTTAATGGCGACCGGCTGGCGTTCACGCAGGTCATCGAGCGAAAGAAAAAAGGCGAAGCAGCCGATTCTAACCTCGATCTTTTTGATGCGATTTGAAGGGTAAGTTTAGAAATGAAAACGATCTACACAATTCCCGCGCCGGACACACTGGAATCAGTAATCGAAGTCTACGGTGATCCAGAAAACGGCTGGTATGAGTGGCGAATCATCGAGCAGGGCAAGGCCGTGAAGGACACTGGAAAGGAAGACCACGGCACGTTCCGTGGCCGTGGGTATGGGCAAGCGGAGATTGCTTTGAGAGATGCGCTGATGTTCGCTACTTGCCTGATTGATTGAGTGATTTACAGACTTAGGCCCCGATCACGGTCATGGTCTAGTTTTTTGTCTTCGGCCCGTGAGAACTGTTCCGACAGCTTCGCGTGCTTCTCCAGCTCGACACGGTTCACCAAATAGTCGTTCCAGTCGTTCTGGTGGAATGGCGGCTCTTCTGGCTGCTCCCCACTCATGGCCGTTACGCGCTCTGAGAGCCGTTTTCCGGCGCTGTCCGTGTTAAAGGCTGGCACTACGCGCACCCCCTTGTCGATCTCGGCTTGTACGGCATTTTGGAGCGTTTTAACTGCACTCCCGCCGGTGCTGATTACTTTTACCTTTTCGCCCCGCTCAATCGCAAGCGTCATGTAGCTCAATGCCTCGATGGTGGATTCGACGAAAACCGCCTTCGTGTATTCACTGCCTGTCCTGATGCTGTACAAGCCTTTCTTCCCTCTCATCCCGTGGTAGTTGCCCGAGATGCCGCGCATCTCGACACCTTCACCGTCGTGCGACTTAAGTCGAAAAGCCGCATTGACATACACGCGGTCGTGCGACTGTACTGATGTCGCAAAAATCCGGTTGCGCTCGATCTGGTGATCCACCAGTTTGGCGTTTATCTTCCGTTCCTGGACGAGATATTCACGCACTAAGCCGATGTGTTCCGGGCTTGGTTCAGGTATCAGACTCGGTGCCTTTTCAGACGCGGCATGTCGCGCTTCTTCTTGCGTTCGAGCCAGTGCCGCAGACACGGCAGAATCGGTGCCGAGTTCTGCTCCGAGGTACGCCAACGCGCCTTTGTAGTCGAGGTCTGCGACGTGCATCACGAGGTCGATTGAACCATAGCCGCCCTTGTCTAGATCGTGGTTGTACCACTTTTGGCCGTCAACGCTGATCCGGCCAGCCGGTGTATCCCAGTTCTTCTTGTCGCGTCGATCCGGCTTGCAGTCGAGCTGATCGAAAACCGCTGACAGCGGTATATCTCGAACGCGGTTTGCATTCTCGCGTAACCGCTCCA
>DYKH01000095.1 GCA_020722685.1 Caldithrix sp.
TATGGGGGTTATTTATGACCAGCACACTGATTAAGAAAGTTGCTCCTTAATTTTCTCTTGATGAAGCTGAACTGGTTCAACAAGGCGTTAAAGTTGTAGAGACGCACGGCCGTGCGTGTCTAGTAGAGACGCATAGGGGTGCGTCTCTACTCATACGTTGTAGCGAAGAGATCGTCCAATGCATCAAAGAGATGGACGGTAATGGTCGATCTTGATCTTTTGACACAATAAACCTGTGAGGTTTTGGAAACCTCACAGGTTCATTTCTTCAGACCCTGCCACCTCGGCCCGGCTATTCCTTTCTTTTGTTCGCAATATTCTCTTCGAACGTCCCAGCTTTAATTAATCCCTCCATGACAATTCAGGTCTTGAATTTTTACTTCGTGACCACCATCTTTTTCATTTCTGAAAAATCCCCAGACTGAATTTTGCAGAAATACAACCCGCTGGGAAGCTCCCGTCCGGTATCATCTTTGGCATTCCAGATAACAGCTTTATGTCCGGCGGCGACTTGTTCATTTAGTAGGGTTGCTACCCATTGGCCAGCAATGTTGTGCACCGTTAATAGCACCTGCGCAGCCACAGGAAGGTCAAACTCGATCCGCGTCTCGCCGTTGAATGGATTGGGATAATTTTGATAAAGGGCAAAAGCCGCTGGAGCTTCTGCCTCTTTTGCTTCAGTTATGCCAGTGGGTGGAATCATGTTGACGCGAACTTCATAATCTCCTAATGTCTTTTTCCCACTCCAATATTGCAGGTTAAGAGCGGTGGATTCCATGAAGGTGTAGCCCACCTTGCCTTGGTGCTCAATACGAAGAATGATGACACCGTTGGATACGCCATACGTATGCTGAATGACCCCTGTCTTGCTAAAAGGACAGCGGCCCAAAAGCACCTGACCGTTGACATCGGTTCGCAGCTCCAAATCGGGAATGTTATCAAAATGCTTGCCGTACCACTCATTGGCTTTGCCCGTCGCTTGATAGACCATAACGCCGGCATTAGCGAGGGTTTTCCCGCTTTCGTCTTTCACAGTCAATCGGTTTTGTGCCGGCAGGTCTTGCATGAAAACCCCGATGTTACCCGGAGCGTTATAGTTGCCCAGTCTTGCCCGATAGCCGGCAATGAGATTGAGCGCTGCGGCGCTGTAGCGATCGACATAAGTGTAGGTGCTGTTCATCAAGCCTTGAATAGGGGTATGATAGACCGCACCTCCGCCAAGAAAGGGCATGTAAGGCGTGCCGACAATCAACTGCTCCTTCTCACGGATCGCCACGGTGCTGCCGCTGCCGTCATCGTGCACGTTAAAGCCATAGAGGTCGATCAGATAGCGCGCATGGCCCAATTCATGCATCAAGGAGCCTTCGTAGTAGAAGGGATTGTTATCAGAGACAGTGGTATGATTGGCGTAGAAACCGCTCGTTACTCCCTCCGCGGTAAAGCCCCACTGCAAATCCACGGTGCGATCCTTTAGATTGGGCATATTGGTAGGATAGCCACCGCCGGCCAACGGCAAGGCGTTATCCGGCACCACCACAATCTCATCGATGCGAATGCGATCTAAAACGCCATTGGGAGACTCGGGGTAAACGGCGAGGGCGAACATCTGATTCCAGCGGCTCACTTGCCGCTGCGCCCAATCTTCCCAACAGTTGGAATGCACGTTGAGCTCGCGCTGGTGCTGGTGAAAATAGTCATACAAGCTCTGCTCTACGTAAAAGCCGACGCTAATTGCATCCGTGAAAACGCTTAGAGAATTGTTCTTTTCTTCTTCTTCCGGCACGGTGTTTCCTACGTCAATGGCAAAGCCCAAAACATGCCGGTCGAAAGTCCAGCTCCAAGGATAAAGGACGGCCACCTCCGATCCTGCTGGCAGGTTCACGGTACCGGAGTCAATGACGACGCCATCCAGGTACCATTTATAAGGCACCGCCGGTAGACTGGCGGGCATCCAGTTTTTCACTTGTGCTTGCCAAAGGATGCTCTCCCCCACTTTGGGCCAACCACTGGTTTGGCTCACCTCATCTCCCCAAACGTAATCGATCTTGGGTAGACGGGCGATATAACCGATGGTCAAATCGTCACCCAGATTCACAACCGGCGCTTCATTGACCTCTTCCGAATGAGAGCTCCAAACACCTTGATCCGAAATCGCGAAAGCAATGTAGCCGTATTTGGCTGTTGCTTCAGCGGTGGAATCTACAAAATGGTCACTGGAGAGGTTTTCCGCGATACGGGTATACAGCATTCGCGCCTTGCCATTTTGCAGCGTGTCAGAGAGGTCACGTCGGTAGACCGTGTAGGCGAAGCCGACTTCCTGTTTCCAAGTGATGAGACGTTGGCCATTTTCTGCAGACGCCAGAGCCAAATTTTGCGGAGGATCTGGAATTGTCGCGGGAGCAAGCTTGAGCATAGCGGGAAATTTATACCAAGGAATGCTGGTGATGACCTCGGTAAGCTCGCCCTGTTGTTTGGTTTCGTTGCAGGTAAAACGAACGGATACCGTATCCCCAACCTTGATAGCCGGCACGGCAAAGTTGCCCAGCTCGACGCCAAAGGTTCCTTTGCCGTCGATGTTGGGATCAGAACTGGAACTCCATCGCGGGGCGTTTTCTAACAGAGTTCTGCTTTCATCATGATTGAGAAAAACCATAAAGGCACCAGTGGGTGCCGTATGCCTGCAGGCGTTGCCATCCGCGTGGTAAACAAAGTTCTGGTAGTAAACATAATCCCGGCTCTGAGCTTTAGCCAGGGAATTCGACATAAGCAAAGCGATGAGCGCGACCCAGCTAATGCTATCCGATCCGACGTTCATGCGCGTGCAGAGTAGCTTTAGCCAGCGACGAACCCGTGAACAGCAACGCATCATTTCCACTCCTTCCTGTTAGGTAAAACCAAATTCGTACAGTCATAAAAACAAAACCAAGAGAAGACCTTGCGCGTCAGTTCTTGGTTCTGCGAAACGAAATCAACAAAGCTCTTTTGTCAGTATCATTGAGTAAAAGATGACTTCAATTACTACAGCTTGGTAGTTTTATTCTCAACCAGCTTATCGGCGTCTGGAGACGCCTCCTACGTCGTGCCTTCGTAACTTCTCCAAACGACCGTTCAATTAGAAACAGTAGTTTGGCAAAATGTTGAATTCAAGCCGTAGGAGGCGTCTCCAGACGCCGATCAGGAATATATATTGTGGTCGAACTGGGAGAGTTCTCCTACATATTGTGTTAAGAATGAATTTGCCAAACTATAGTTAGAAAGACATTCCAACACCTACGCGATGGGCGACGCCCAGCAAGCTAAAGTCACTATAGGCATAATCAAATCGAACATCGAAACCGCTAAGACTCAATAGCAGACCGCCGCCAAATGAATATTTGGCCACCTCGTGGTTCAATCGATATCCCGCGCGGAGAAATAGCAGGTTCTGGAAATTCCATTCCGCTCCCGTCTGACCTAACGGAGCGCCGTCATTGGGTTTGACTGCGGAGAAGCTAAAAAGCATTTTGCTGCTCTGTGCGTCAATCAGGTTCATCCCAAGTCCAAAAGTAAAATTGGTCGGCAGCGGGTAAGACTCGTTCACATATTTAACTTCGGAGCCAAAGTTGGCGATCTTCATGCCAAAGCGGAAGCCACGATAATCCGTCAGGTACAATACGGCAATGTCAGCAGCGACGGCGTTGGCAGAAAATCCGGCATAGAGCGACATTCTGATATAATTGAGCGTTCCGCCGATGCTCACCCGGTCGGTCAAAAAGCGCGAGTAGCTGAGGCCGACGCGGTAGTTACCCGAGTAAAAAGTTTCGCCGGTGCCGTCCGGCTGCAGTGGCGTGCGCACTTTCATTTCGTCCGTGTACAGTGCAGTGGTCGAAACGGCAAAAGTGCCCAATCGCCCAAAGGTGTGCGCTACTGCGGCGAAATCGTGGTTGATGCCGGCAAACCATTTCGTATGGCCAAAGGCGACGTCCGACGCCTTGATCCAGGCCAATGCGGCCGGATTATACACCGTTGCTTCGGATCCCTCCACGACTGCTATATAAGCATCCCCCATTCCGGCTGCTCGAGGACTGACGCCAATTTTTAAGAACTGAGCATCTGTGCTGCCCGGCCTTTCATACTGCGCATGCAACAAGGTAGGAGCACATATCAGCAACCAGATGAGTCTTCTTAGCATGATGCAACTCCGTTTGTATTTCAAACTTACTTCGCAACGCGATTCTGTTTTCATTTGACAGCGCGGCAATTTGGCGCAATCCGCAGGGCGGACTTGGCAGCCAAAGCTATCTACCGCCAATTGACGCTAATAGACGCGAATGTCAAATTAGCGGACATTCGCGCGAATTAGCGGTTCAAAAAAACCCCGCATGTAGGACGCCCCCTACTTTATAATGACAAACTTTCCCACTTGCACTTTTCCACTGCGAGTGTCTTCTGCAGTAAACAAGTAAATTCCGCTGGCAATAGCTTGGCCAATGGCCGAAGTGAGATTCCAGTCTTCATACCCTCTATCCGTGTCGCTGTGATAAATGGTGTTCACCAAATCGCCCGCCAAAGTATAAATCTTGATTTCGCATTCGCTCGGTAGATTGATGAACTGGATATGCCGGTCTTGCTCCATCCAGCGCGTTCTGCTGCCCTGGGGCTTTTCCCACGGTGGATTGTAGGAATTATAGGCGATATCGCCGCGATACGGGTTGGGCACGACGGCTACTTCGCCCACCGTCTCCGGCGGAGACGTGCCGGGAACCACCTTCTGGGCATTTGCGGTCATGCTGGTTTCCTGCGAAGGAAAATTGGCAACCGGATCAGGCTTGGAGTAAGCGGTCAAGGTGTAGTAGTATTCTACATTATTCAGCAATCCGGTATCGCGATACTCATATTGCAAACCGGTATTGAAGCCCAGATCATTATCCGCTAGGTCATATTCCCCTAAAAGCGTCCAGGGGCCGTTGATGCTTTTGGTGCTCTTGTAAAGGCGATATCCTTCAAACGGCTGCGTTGAGCCGTCGCCGCGGTAGGGGTCTTGGTATAATTCCGGATTATGCGCGGCATCGAGGGGATGCCATTCTAATTGCACTTCATGATTATAGGTAGTCATTCGAAGCCCTGGTCTTGGCGGCGGAGAAGGAACTCGGAAATCTTTGCTTTGCAGAAAATCTAAATACTCGGCATTGTTCAGCAATCCTTGGAGGCCGTAGCCGAGCACCTCCGCCATAACGACCTTTAGAGTGTCTCCTACGTCCAGTTGCTGGATAGGCCCAAAAGAAAGCATGATATGTCCGCGGGCTGGATCCAAGCGGTCGATCATGATGAGGCCTCGGGTCATTTCCCGATACCAATCTGTGTCTCGATGCGGAAGATTCTCGTGCTCGTAGTACTTGAAGGTCCATTTGAAGGTGCTGTCCAGCGGGCTCATGACCTTATAACCGATGGGACTGATGGCATTGCCGTCATTATGACCGGGTTCATCTTCCGCCACCGCCATGTGGTGGCGCGGGAAATAGAGCGTGTGCTCATCGATAAAATTATCCGAGGCATTGATGGTGCCGATCTCGCTGTGCATCCAAAAGGCGACATAGACATTTTTCAAGGCAATCTTTTTCGGAGTGATGTAATACTTGAAAAGGATGAATTCGTCCAAGGGCGGCGAGCTCCAGGCATAGCTGGTTTGGACGACATCCAGATATAAGGGAGTATGACCTTCAATGTTCAGCAAATTATAATCGCTGTACCTACAAATAAAGTCTTGATCGGAAACGGCTACATAATTCGGCCAGTAGGGGATGTCAACTGTGTCCCCCTTTGACGCAACCCAAATGGTATCATCCGCTGCAGCGGTGGGATAAAACTCATGCATGCCAGGATCAAAATGCTTTTTGGAAACGGAAACGAGCGTATCTCCTGTCGGCGTAATCGCGCCGATCCATATTCCGCCCTGATACAGATGCTCCTCGCTGCTGCTGGGCGGGAATTCGGTGTTGATTAAGCCGGGATAATCCGTGAGAGCTTGATCCAACGTGCCTTGGTTGGTAATGATCTGACGTATCTTACCGACGTTGTGTAGCTTCCAATCCAAATTGGCCAACTGGGCAAAAAGGGTACTGGCCCCTGCCAGAAAAAGAACTCCAATAATTTTACTCGGCCTTGGCTGCATGCAATGTGATCCTTGAGAATGATGAATCCTATCGGCTACTTGACGACGACGAATTTACCTACCTGAACATTTCCGTTTTGTAAATCTTCCACAGTGAAAAGATAGATGCCGCTGGAAATAGCCTGTCCCACAGTCGAAGTCAGATTCCAGTTTTCGTAGCCCAGCGCCGGATCGTTATGAAGAATGGTGCTTACCAATTCGCCGGCCAAGGTATAGACCTTGATTTCGCACCAAGCCGGCAAATTGATGAATTGCAGATTGCGATCCTGTTCCATCCAGCGATCTCGAGTGCCGCCCGGCTTTTCCCAAGGGGGATTGTAGGTGTGATAGGCAATATCGCCGCGATATGGATTCGGTACAACTGCAACTTCTCCCACTGTAGCCGGCGGAGGCGTTCCAGGTACTGCTTTTTTCGCGTTAGCGGTTTTGCTCGACTCCTGCGAAGGGAAGTTGATCACCCGATCCGGCTTGGAAAAAGCGGTTACGGTATAATAGTAGTCAAAGTTATTCAACAGACCGACGTCGGCATATTCATATTCCAATCCCGCATTGTTACTGAATTCATTGTCTGGTACGTCGAACTCGGCCAACAACGTCCACGGCCCGCTGGCGCTCTGTGTGCTTTTGTAAACCCGGTAGCCTTCAAACGGCTGTGCGATACTGTCCGCCCGACTGGCGTCTTGGTAAGTCTCGGGATCCACGTCGCCGGGCAGCGCATTCCACCTCAGCACGACTTTGTGATTTTGCATCTCGATACGTAGCGGAGGCATGGGCGGAGGCGAAGGCACCTTGAAACCTCTGTCCACCAGCCAATCCAGCCGGTCGGCGTTACTCAGCACGCCGTCCAGGCCCTCCCCTAAAATTTCCCCAACGGCAAAGCTTAGAGTGTCGCCGAGATGGATGCTTAAAGGCCCAAAAGAAATGATGAACTGAGAACCAATCGCTTCCTGCTGATTCTCCATAATCGTTCCGGCCGCCATTTGCGCATAGCGTTCCCCATCACGGCTGGGAGGTGCACCCATCCCTTGTCCCGGGTACCAATTGAAGGTCCATTTCAGCGAGCTTTTTTCAACGCCTTTTGGCGGATAAACTTTGATCCCGATGGGACTGAAGGCCATTCCATCTTCATACCCGGGATAATCCTCGGACACGCCCAAGGTCATCTCGGGATAATAGAGGGAGATGTCATCCAGGGCAAAACCCCATCCCCTGCCGCGATAGCCCACATTTCCGTCCAGCCAATAGGCGATATAAACACCTTGGAGATCGAATCGTTTCGGAATGACGTGGAAATTATAGACGATCATTTCGTCTAAAGGTGTTGAGCTCCAGGCATAGCTGGTCTGTATGACATCCACAAAGAGCGGTCGGTGGGTGATGATCGTGGTGATGTTATCATCTCCATAGCGACAGACCAGATCTTGATCCGATACGGCGGCATAGCCCGGCCAATAGGGTATCTCTGCGGTCATTCCCTTATTCACAACCCAAACGGTATCCCACCTTGCGGCGGTGGGATAGAATTCGAACCAGGAATTCCAACTGGTCGTGCAGGAAACAAGGGTATCGCCGCCGACAATGGAGCCAATCCAAATGCCGCCTTCGCCAACGTGTTCTTCATGGCTGTTGGGCGGAAATTCACAGTAAATGAGGCCGGGATAGTTCGACACCGCCTGCCACAGCGTGCCCAAGTTGGTGACCAATTGGCGAACTTTGCCGACGTTGTGCAGCTTCCAATCGATGGCGGCTTGCTGGGCACCCAATTTTGACGTAATCGCTAAAGCGACTGCCAAGAACCGCAAGCTTTTGAAGAACCGCGTTCTCACTTTCCTGAATTTCTTGACCCTCAATTCCACTTAGCCTTTGTTGTAAAAATCAACTTGTAAGCGTTCCGGAGGTTGGGTAATACAACGTTCTCCTTCGATAATTCGTTGTGAAATCGTTGAGGTTGCATGACGATAACGAACCTGCGGAACGCTTGGAAGCTACTTGATCACCACGAACTTGCCGACCTGCGCCTTGCCGGAACTTTTGTCCTCGACCGTGAAAAGGTAAAGACCGCTGGAGATGGCTTGGCCGACGGAAGAGGTCAAATTCCAATCCTCATATCCTTGAACGGGACTGTCATGAATCAGAGTATGGATCAAATCTCCGGCCAAGGTGTAAATCCGAATCTCGCATTGAGCCGGCAAATTGATGAACTGAACGCGTCGATCCTGCTCCATCCAGCGGTCGCGGGAGCCGGCCGGCTTTTCCCACGGTGGATTATAGGAATGGTACGGAATGTCGCCGCGATAGGGATTCGGCACCACGGCCACATCCCCGACGGTCATGGGCGGCTCCGTGCCCGGCACCGCTTTTAGCGCTCTGGCATTGACACTGGACTCTTGTGAAGGAAATTTGATCACCGCGTCCGGCTTGGAAAAAGCAGTCACCGAATAATAATACTCCAAATTGTTGAGTAGCCCCAGATCGACGTACTCATAGGTCAAGCCGGTGTTTTGACCGATCGCATCGTCAGCCCTATCGTATTCTGCTAATAAAGTCCAGGGTCCTTGGGCGCTCAAGGTGCTCTTGTACACCCGGTATCCTTCAAAGGGTTCAGAAGCATTATCCGGGCGGTACGGATCGTGGTATTTTTCCGGATCCACATCTTCGGGGCCAGCCGACCACTTTAAGATTACCTGCCTATTTCTGGTTTCGATCCTAAGCGGCGGCGCCGGCGGTGGAGAAGGTACGTGAAAGTTCTGCTGGATCAGCCAATCCACATAGTCGGCATTTTTCAAGATTCCGTCCATGCCCTCGCCAAGAACCAAGGCGACCATAAAATGCAAGGTGTCACCGACCGACGCAGAATAGGGTCCAAAAGAGACCATCGATTTGGTGCCATCGCCCGAGCTTGACTGCGGCTCCATGATATGCCCATCGGTCATTTGCCGGTAGCGCTCCGTGTCCCGGCTGGGCACGCCTTGCATCCTCCCGTTGTACCAGATATAAGTCAGGCTTGGGGGATTCGGACTGGGCGGAAAAACCTTCATCGCCACCGGACTGAAGGCATTTCCATCCTCTCCACCAGGAAGGTCTACCGAGACGGACAGCATCTTCTCTTTGATGAAAAACGATTCATCATCCAGCCCATGGGCGTCGGTTAAGCCGTAGCCCACGTTGCCGTTATACCAGCTCGTGAGAAAAACCTGCTGCAAGTCGATCTTCTTCGGCACAATGTAATAGTTGAAAATGATGAATTCATCCAACGGATGCGAGCTCCAAGCGTAGCTTGTTTGCACGACATCCAAGTACAGCGGCGTATGCGTGCTCACTCGCAGACTGGGCGGATTATAGTCGCTGTACCTGCAAACGAAATCTTGGTCGGAAATGCCGACGTACTTGGGCCAATAGGGTATGTTGGCGGTATCGCCTCGGCTCACCACCCAAATAGTATCCCAGGCTGCATTAGTGGGATAAAACTCTCGCGGCGAAGATTCCCCATACGTGACCGAGACCAGGGTATCGTTTCCCACGACAGCGCCGATCCAAATGCCTGCTTCGGTGATGTGTTCTTCGCGGCTACCCGGCGGAAATTCGCAATTGATCAATCCGCGAAAATCAAAGGTGTTGTCATACTTTGCGTTCAGGCCGCCCACATTGGTCACCACCTGCCGCACTTTACCCACGTTGTGCAGCTTCCAGTCCAGTGTCGCTTGCTGGCTGAATACTGTAGTGCAGAAACAAATAACCATTGCAGGAAAGCTATATCGAAACATGCAAGGGAAAAGCCTCTGATCAAACATAGCTACGCCACGAATACGGAATCTTCCTCATAATCATAATCATAATCGTAATCGTAATCGTAATCCTAATCATAATCGTAATCGTGATTCGCTCTGGTTCATGTCAAATCTACCAATCAATGCGCACGCCCAACTTGGCGTATCGTCCGGTGGAGAACTGCCGCGGGTCCATGAGTCGGAACATGGTATACCAATCATAATACTGATTGGTGGGAGCGATCAGGTCGCCGTATTTGAACGGCTTGCCGGTCCAGTTATTGAAGCCATAGTAAATTTGTATGTTCTTTTGGTCGAAGAGATTAAAAATATCGGCAAAGACGGAAAACTTGAGACCGGAGATGTTGAACGTTTTGCTTATTTTCAAATCGGTAGAACTGGTAGAAGGCGCCACGGAAGTGTTTTCCTTCTTCTGCGCCTCAACAGGATCGGTGGTGCCGGGCGTATAAGGCTGTCCGGTGGAAAATCTGGAAAGGACGGTGAGGTTCCAATTGGCCGGCAGCTTCAGCCCAAACAGATTGATGTGTCTCTTTTCGGGCACATCCAATGAAGCCTGAAAGATGATTTGATGTCGTATGTCCCAGTCCAACGGCCTTTCGCGGATAGGATTAGGGAAATCATTAATGGAGCGGATATAGTCCTCGAAAGCCGAAGAAGAATAGCCGTTGGCCCATTGCACGGTGTAGGTGAGCTTACCGGAGGTGAAATGAGAATATCGCTTTCTGAGCTCGAATTCCAAGCCGCGCGCCCGTCCATAACCCTTGTTATCATGCAGCTCGACCGGCAATCCGAGAGCCGCACGCAGATGGGTGGTGCCCACCTGTTGAGAAATGTCCTTGGTGTAACTTTTGATATCAATGGCCCAGTCAGTAGCCAGTTGCCTTGTTAGGCCGAACTCGTAGAGAATAGTCTGCTCATAATCCAGATGCGGATTGCCGGTGAAAGAGCCGGAGTAAGGGTCCCGATAATAGTATTGCAATTCGGGGAGCTGATTAAAGTGTCCATAGGAGAAAAAGACCACCGTCTCTGCCGAGATGGGAAAAGATATGCCGAATCTGGGACTGATCTTGTATTTGAATCGGCCCCAATCCGCCTTCAAGCCGGTGGCCGCTTCCCAAGCGCGCTTCCAATCTTTTTTCATGATAGATTCACCGGGCATGAACCAGTCGAAACGCACGCCCGCATTGATGATCAGACTTTCTCGCTCGAATTTATCCTGAATATAACTGCCGCCGATGGTGGGAAAGGCATTGAACACCCAACGATTCTGACCGAATTCGGGAAAGGGCCCAGGAGGAGGGGCAAAATAATCGCCGCGGTTGTACTTGTACTCGCCATAATTGGAAAGCTTGACGCCACCGTCCTGAATGTCAATGTACTGAAGATCGTTGTACTTTACCTCCGCTCCCACTTTGATCAAATGCTCAGGATGAATTTGCGAGGTCAAGTCGCCTTTGAAGGTGAAAGTCTTGGTAAAGTCATCGCGCCAGAGGCTTTCGTAGCCCAATGCGTCATAGAATCCGGTGAGCGGCTCTGGCTGAGGGGCACTGATGTGACCTCGAAGAGAATCCGGCGGCTCATTGTAGGCTTTGGAAAATGTTTGGTAGTCGTACTCTTGGCCATTTTTGTAAAAAGTCCAAAAGTCAGAAGGATCTTGGCCATCCAATGAACCTCGATATTTTACCACCAGATAGCCAAAGTTCAAATTGTAGAAAGTGGATTTTGACAGCACATGATTCAGTCTAAGGTTCAAGTTGCGGTTATCGCGGGCATAAGTGGACGAATGGTCAGGGTAGTATTTCCAGAGCCAATCGAACTGACTCCATTTTTTCCACGAGCCGTGAAAGCTCAAAGCCATTTCCAAATTTCCTGTCAGTCCCCAATTCAGCTTGGCATTCAGATTTCCGGTATTGTCCTGCTTCTCCCGAATCGATATCCCCGCGAAAGAAATGTCCTCCCGTGTTCGATGGTTGTTGTATGGCGTGTTGGTCAGGTCCGTATTGCCGGAGATAAAAAAGTTGACCTTTCCCGGAAGCTTTAGGCCCAGTTTGGGGAACAGGTTGCGAGTGATGAACTCCGGACCTCCGAGATAGAAGGACGTGTAGTGAGTGTCGTAGTATTCGCCAAAGGTTTTTGTGTTGTCCGTCTTGTATTCGACTCCGGCATGAAACTCTTCGCCACCGGAGCGTGTGGTAATATTGACCACTCCGGACTGCGCTTGACCATATTCGGCATTGAAAGCGCCGGTGATGAGCTCCATCTCTTGTACGTCCACCACGTTTAAATCCAGCACGTCCCTTCCACCGTAAATGGGATGTGTTACCGGCACTCCATCCACCATGTACAGTATTTCGCCGCCGCGCCCGCCTCGCACGTGCACATCCTTCAAGCTTTCATCGCGAACCTGAAGACGGGTTCCGTCCGTCAGCATGAGGGACTGCGGCGCCCCGGTTATCACAGCGCCGCCCTGCAGCTTGAATATGTCAACGGTCTGCTCCATCCCGGGAGTGGTCTTGATCTCTTGAGTGGATACGGTTCGACGGGTAGCGGTAATATCCGCTTGCACCAATGATTGCTCAGCCGTGATGGTCAACGTCGGGAACTGGATGGCCGTGGATTCCATATCAAAGTTGAGCTTTACCGTCAAGTCCACATGCACATCGACATTGGTAATCGTCTTGGTGTGGTAGCCAATGTAACGGGCCTCCAAGTCATACTTGCCGGGTGGAACCCGCAGAATAAAGTAATTGCCATTGGCATCTGCCATGGCGCCGAGGTCCGTGCCCTTGACGATAATGTTTGCCCCGGCCAACGGCTCTCCGTTTTGCTTGTCCTTGACTGTTCCGGCAATCTTGCCGGTGTTGCCGGCGAAAAGGGCGCCGTACCAAAACAAGAGAACAAGTATCGTCGTGACATTTCCAAAAGCTTTCACAAAAAATACTCCTTTTTCAGCCAATAACAGTTTGCACCATCATGCAATGAAAAAACTTCTGAGCGGAATGTCGTTACCAGCCATCTAACCGATCAAAGCCTGACAACTGAAGAGGTGCGCAGATCTATGACAGCCTTCGAAGCATGCTGCAGATGAGTCGCTCCGCGTGTGATCGAAGCTAATAACCCAAGCTGCGCAGGATTTCCTCGGCCAGAATTTTTGCATCATCCATGCGAATAAAATAGATCGGAAAACCAAAGACGACGGCATCAAAACTGGTTCCATAATAACGTAGACCACATGGACGGCCTCTATACTGCACCCATGAGCTGTTGTTCAGGTTTTTGTAGGTGTAGATGACATCGGTAAATCCCGCACGTGAAGGCATGAGATTGATTTGATCCAGCTTGCCATAGTAAGGAAAGGCCTTGGCCAACTTGGCCGAATCGACGCGAATGTCGGTAAAAGTCCCAATGCCGTTCGCGCCGATAAAGTCAGGCACCGGCGCGGTCTCATCAGCAATGTTAATGTGCAGATAATCGTGTATGAACGTTCCTTCGGCAAAACTCTGCGGGAATGAGGCTAAAGGAGCAAATGACTTGAGGATTCGCCAACCGCTCATGATGAGATCGCCACCGACGTTAAGATAGTCCATGACGTCGACGATATGCTGCGGCAGCTTGTGGGCAGCGCTGCTGGCGCTGTACGAATTATCTGCATGCCAGATCATCAGTTGGTAATGGCTCAAGGTATCCTTAGGGGGGAATCCCTTCTTAGCATAATCCCATGAATTGTCCGCGCCAAAGATTTCTGCATAAAATTTATCGACATCCTCATCAGTTGCCGTGACGCCCGCCGGAAAGCTTTTTTCAGTCGTCTCGTCAATGATGAGAATTTTCTTATCGAACACCGGAGTAATGAGTCGAACCACAACAGAGTCTCCAATCGGATCAACCAGATTGGTATTATCCCGCGAGGTCACCCGAATCGTGTGTTTGCCTTCCAAAGGTACAAAGTTATCCGGAGTGATGTACAAGGTAGTGTCCGTTTCCCAATGCCACGCTCCTCTGTCGACCGCCCAGGCGTACTCCACGATCTCCCCTTGTACATCCTTATCCTCAGCGGTAAAAGTGATCTGAACGCCGAACCACCAATCAGTAGTTTGCGGGATGGCGAAGAATTGTTGGTTTTGGCTTGGGACCAGCAGCTTGGTTTCCGGAAAGGTGGTCTTGTAGGTGTAGAATCGCTTCTCTGCCGGTGTAGGATCCGCCTCTCCCTTGTTGTCAATGGCGCGAATCTGGAATCTTTGATAGTTCAGATCGTCGCTGGATTCAAAGGCTATGGTCAAACTTGTCTTGTCCGTTTTTTTCCAAGGTTGAACGACCGAGTCTGCTGCAAATATATGACGGGTAATGTAGCGATATTCGTAAGCCACGATATAGCCATCGTTGTCTTCCCCGTCCCAATGTAGAGTGGCCAATGCAAAAATCGTGTCATTGGGCACTGGTATGTTAGCCAACGTGGTATTAGGCGGCTGATTAGGAAAGGCCGGCGAGGTTTCCCGGCTACACGTTTGCCAAAGGAGGACACCCAGAATGCCTAATAGTACACTCGCTATCTTTATGGTCGTTTTCATCACATTCCTTGCTTATTTATGATAAGTCACTCCGGTTATGGTCATCTCCCGGGTAAACTGGTAGGAGTCACGATATCTACTTACGGATTTGAACGGACTTATGAGGACATTGATTTCCGTTACTTGATTCTCATCGACTCTGAATTCATAGGGCAAATCCTTCATGGAAGTGGTGCCCTCCGGCAGCTTGACCGGAATTTCCAGGTACCCTAATTTTACCAGAGAACCCGTCACGCCAAATTGCAGCTTGTTGTAGTTACCCGGTGGAACATAGGATTCAAAAATAGTAAAGAGGGCATACTGACCCTCCTTTCTTTCGAGGATGTTGTAGGTAACGTCTTCCTGTCGATAGCTGTTTTTGTCTTTGAACAAGAAGGCAAATCGCTCGCCTGAATAGACTTTTCCTTGGAAAATGGTTACGCCAAAAAAGTCCCCTTCCGAAACCGTAAAGGTCCGGCTCAAAACGGTAATCTGGGTATCTGCGGGATCGGATTGTAAAGTAACTCGCAGGATGCCCGGTTTAGGCGAGCTTTCTATCCCGGTGCTACAATTCAAGAACCAAAAAGAGGCGCCCATAAGCAGTGCTGCTGCGCATGTAATACTAAAATGTTTCTTTGCGGTCATCCAATTGCCCTTCATAGTTCAGAAAACCATATTCCCCTTCCCGCGCTTGGCCCACGGTATCTCCGGCTGCTGAGAAATCGGGGCCGATTCCTGCTGATTCGGCCCCGAATTCAAGAACAGTCCTATTTCACGAATAGCATTTTAAGCACCTTAGTATAGCTCTTGGACCGTAATCTGTAAAGGTATACGCCGCTGGCAGTTTGCTGACCCAAATCATTGGTTCCATCCCAGGTGACCGAATATTGCCCTGCCGACACGTTCTTATCGAACAAGGTCCTGACCTTTCTTCCCAGCAGATCATAGACGATGACGGACACCCTTTCCGAATTTGGAATGGCAAAAGTGATTTCGGTCGTAGGATTGAATGGATTGGGGTAGTTTTGCCAAAGAGCGTATTCTTTCGGCGTTTCTACGCCGCCCTTCTTTCCTACACCGGTAGTCAGCCCGGCAGCCGGATAATTGTACAGCCTAAATTCATCCATCCTGCCTTTGAAAGTACGCTTCTCCCACGGCGGCGTCTGACCCGTCACCGTGATGTTATGCGCATTCCCAATCCGCAACGGCGCTACCGGCGTGATCGGCGGACTCACCACCGGATTCCCCTTCTGCTGGATCACTCGACCCGTCAGATCACTCATCTGAAATACCGCACTGTCACTCGATACCTCATAAATCAGATGATACCACCGACCCACTTGCAGCAAACTATCCATCACAAGCGCATTCTGTCCGCCCGCCTGCTGCTCAAACCGCGCACTGATCACCCGCGGGTTACCCTCTGTTCGGATCGCATAGTTCATCGCACCCCAATTGTCATACGTCAACGGCCGGATGATGATCCGCGTATACTCCACTAACGTGTCCGGCTTCATCCAAAAATCCAACGTGAACTCATTGTTGGACAAAAACGGCGAATCAATGTCCAAACGCGTACTATCCCCAGGAAAGTACATGGACTTGCTCCCCACCGCCGCATCATCACTGTAGCTCGGCGTCCCACGCACCGTCACCACATTCTTGTACGCCGACAAATCCTGCGGCACACCCTGACCCTCTTCAAAAGTCAACCACAACGTCTGCGTGTTGGCCTCGAAAATCGCAAAGGTGAAATAACTCGGATTCTCTAATGCCTCCGCCGTCGCCGGATTCGTCGTCCGATACCCACTGTTATCCTCCGCCGACACGTAGTACCGGATGATGCTGCCCAATGGCTGCCCCGGTATCTGCCCGCTATACACATCATTCGCACCACCCACCAGCGCCACCTCCTGCCAGCTACCACCTACATTGTAATGCAGGCTCGCCTTGGTGATCGTCCCTGCCGAGCCGATCTTCTTGATCGTCGCCTTCACCTCATACGAGCTCACCGTCGTCGGCTGATTCGGCAACGACGTCACTCCCACCACCACCGGCGGCATGGCAAAGTTCCGCACCACATCACTGATCCGTATCTCATCCACAAATCCGTCCAACCACGAATCCACACTCGGATCCGCAATCTTCTTCGATCCCGCCCAGCCAATATGCAGATCCTGCTCCGTCGTGTTCGGCGGATCGTTCAACACCGGATCATAGCTCCGTGCCTGAAAATCCAACAACTCCTTCTGATCATTGTGTACCATCTGAATCAACAGATGATTGGCCGTGTCTCGGATCATCGTCAAATGCACCCACTTCCCCGGCTCAAATACATTGTTCGCCGAGGAATTCGATATGAAACTGTCCGTCGCCTTGCAATAATAACCCGTGTGGAACAGCCGATTGTCTCCCCACATCTCCACCCAGTAATTCGGATGCCAAAAGACATCATCCCCTGGCTTCATTACCAAGCGCGGCACCCATCGCCACTCCCCGGCCACATCCCCAAAGGTGAAAATGTTCACCCACCCTTCGATCGTCCAATCGCCCGTCAAATCTAACGTCGACGTGTCCGCTACTGTAATGTACGACGAGTCGCTCTGCGAGCTGTTGCTCAACCGCACGCATTGCCCCAATCCCAACGCATCGTTCGGCAAAAAGTAATACACACCGTGCGGCACCGCGTCCCCGGACATGACCGACTCGTTGTTAAAATCACCATCAAAATGCAGTAACAATCGCGTGTGATCATCCACTACATAAGGACCACCAATGGGTTCTCCCACGACCGGCGGCTTGGTCAATCCGGCGGCTGGGTAGTTGTACAGCTTGAATTCATCCATCCTGCCTTTGAAGGTGCGCTTCTCCCACGGCGGCGTCTGACCCGTCACCGTGATGTTATGCGCATTCCCAATCCGCAACGGCGCTACCGGCGTGATCGGCGGACTCACCACCGGATTCCCCTTCTGCTGGATCACTCGACCCGTCAGATCACTCATCTGAAATACCGCACTGTCACTCGATACCTCATAAATCAGATGATACCACCGACCCACTTGCAGCAAACTATCCATCACAAGCGCATTCTGTCCGCCCGCCTGCTGCTCAAACCGCGCACTGATCACCCGCGGGTTACCCTCTGTTCGGATCGCATAGTTCATCGCACCCCAATTGTCATACGTCAACGGCCGGATGATGATCCGCGTATACTCCACTAACGTGTCCGGCTTCATCCAAAAATCCAACGTGAACTCATTGTTGGACAAAAACGGCGAATCAATGTCCAAACGCGTACTATCCCCAGGAAAGTACATGGACTTGCTCCCCACCGCCGCATCATCACTGTAGCTCGGCGTCCCACGCACCGTCACCACATTCTTGTACGCCGACAAATCCTGCGGCACACCCTGACCCTCTTCAAAAGTCAACCACAACGTCTGCGTGTTGGCCTCGAAAATCGCAAAGGTGAAATAACTCGGATTCTCTAATGCCTCCGCCGTCGCCGGATTCGTCGTCCGATACCCACTGTTATCCTCCGCCGACACGTAGTACCGGATGATGCTGCCCAATGGCTGCCCCGGTATCTGCCCGCTATACACATCATTCGCACCACCCACCAGCGCCACCTCCTGCCAGCTACCACCTACATTGTAATGCAGGCTCGCCTTGGTGATCGTCCCTGCCGAGCCGATCTTCTTGATCGTCGCCTTCACCTCATACGAGCTCACCGTCGTCGGCTGATTCGGCAACGACGTCACTCCCACCACCACCGGCGGCATGGCAAAGTTCCGCACCACATCACTGATCCGTATCTCATCCACAAATCCGTCCAACCACGAATCCACACTCGGATCCGCAATCTTCTTCGATCCCGCCCAGCCAATATGCAGATCCTGCTCCGTCGTGTTCGGCGGATCGTTCAACACCGGATCATAGCTCCGTGCCTGAAAATCCAACAACTCCTTCTGATCATTGTGTACCATCTGAATCAACAGATGATTGGCCGTGTCTCGGATCATCGTCAAATGCACCCACTTCCCCGGCTCAAATACATTGTTCGCCGAGGAATTCGATATGAAACTGTCCGTCGCCTTGCAATAATAACCCGTGTGGAACAGCCGATTGTCTCCCCACATCTCCACCCAGTAATTCGGATGCCAAAAGACATCATCCCCTGGCTTCATTACCAAGCGCGGCACCCATCGCCACTCCCCGGCCACATCCCCAAAGGTGAAAATGTTCACCCACCCTTCGATCGTCCAATCGCCCGTCAAATCTAACGTCGACGTGTCCGCTACTGTAATGTACGACGAGTCGCTCTGCGAGCTGTTGCTCAACCGCACGCATTGCCCCAATCCCAACGCATCGTTCGGCAAAAAGTAATACACACCGTGCGGCACCGCGTCCCCGGACATGACCGACTCGTTGTTAAAATCACCATCAAAATGCAGTAACAATCGCGTGTGATCATCCACTACGTACGGACCGCCGATGGGATCCTGAGCGACCGCACCTCCCATGGCGATGAAAGCAGAGATTATCACGCAAAGCAAAGTTTTTGTCGCAAAAATAGGCTTCATACGATTTACCTCCGATTTTCAGTGTACCCGGCTTTGAGAAAGACCATCGATTCTATATAATGGCCTCCTCGATGCGCTACCAACCTTCTGGAACCGCGACCAAGCTGCTAAACAAACAAGCGGTGCTTTCTTCTCTGCCTTTTGCATCACCTCCTTAGGACTCTACCATTTTCCACGGGCATGGATTGCAAGAATGCTCAACTATTCTGTTCTTGAATGCCGCATGCCAACGACTACCGGCTACCCCCCCAAAAAAAAGTGTTGGGCGGATTAGCAAGAACTCTGCATATTGTAAAATTGTGTCCATAGTTTGCGTGAATAGATGCTCCAACGCTGCTGTTCTGCTGCTGGTAAGAGCCCTCTTTCGCTTTGAAAGGGAACGCTAAGTCGATTTGCGCACGATCAGTTTTGTTTTCAATATCTCAATCTGGGGAACGTCCGATTCTGGGCCGTGATCGATTTGCTGCAAAAGCATCTTTGCCGCCACCTGGCCAATTTGGTATTGTGGTTGTGCGACTGTTGTCAATGGCGGATCAAGTAAGGATACACCTGGAATATCACTAAACCCAACCAAAGCGATGTCATCCGGAATCTTCAAGCCCATTTCCTTAATTTGCATAAACGCCCCCATTGCCACCGGATCATTGACGGCAAAAATAGCATCAGGTAGCTTTTTCATTTGCCGCAGTTTCTGAAAACCAAGAATCCCGTCCTCTTCATTGAAACCGCCGCATACCAACAATTCTTCTTCAAAGGGTCTATTGTATTTTTTGAGGGCGTCCAAATAACCTCTGAATCTGTCTTTGCTAATGGAAATATGTTTAGGGCCGGCAAGGTGCGCTATGCGCTTATATCCCCTCAGGATCAAATGTTCAACAGCCTTAAAAGCACCCTCATAATCATTAACAACAACCTTATCCACATTGATATCTTCGCAGGCACGATCAAAAAAAACAAAAGGGATGCCCCGCCGTTGCAGCATCTTAAAGTGATCACTTTTTCGGGTCGTTTGCGATATAGAGATCAGCAGGCCGGCCACACGATTGGAAACCAATGCACGAGTATTGATCACCTCGCGCTCATAGTTTTCGTTAGACTGACAAACCGTGATGGTATATCCTGCTTCGTAAAATACATCTTCAATGCCGCTAATCACCGCTGCAAAAAAGTAGTGCTTGATCGCTGGTACGATCACTCCTATCGTGCGGGAGCTCCTCTTTTGCAAGCTTTGCGCAATGGAATTCGGATGATAATCCAATTCTTCAGCCATTGCGGCGATTTTTTCCTTCGTCGCCGGATTTATATCGGGATGGTTTCTCAGTGCGCGCGAAACCGTTGAAGGTGAGATATGCAGCCTTTCGGCAATGTCCTTTATCGTTGCTTGAGTGCTCTTCATCGGACTCGGGTTGTTATTAGATGAATCGCGGAAAAACTGCTCCCCGGTGATTTGCAAACGTTACCGCAAACGTTTGCAATTTACATTCTTTTTTTTCAAAGTCAAGGAATTTGTTGGCCATTCTTAATTTTTATTGCAAAGTAAATCGCCCAATTCACAGACTTGCTACCGGACACTTTTAAACCAACCACGGATCATCACGGAATGACACGGATTCTTGATGTTGATTGGGGGTGATCGTGCAATTCTCCAAAGACGACAGAACCATATTGGCCAATTTAAAGGATGGTTCGGATATGGAATTTTAGACGTCCGCTCAGAACCGCGTCAGTTTGTGGCCACTAAAAACGTCTGGTCGGCCATTGCGATAAAGGATCCTACAAAATCCGTGACGCTCCGCGTAGCTCGGTGGTTTTTGGAAAGTGTCCGGTAGTGAGTTCACAGAAAGAAAATGGTTCCGTTCCCATTTAGGACAGTTTGCGGTGCATCCATTCATCCTTGAAACCCTCGCTCCCAAAATGAATCATCCGGTAACCCCCGCAAGCTCTCGCACAACCGGCAACTTGGACTTTCCCACCTTTACCGGGGGTTTCAAAGGTGAGCGCTGGTTTGCTGGTATTTGGTGCGAAATTTCTCCATTCGCTTAATCGCATGCGACATTTTCTTTGGACGGCCGCGGTCTTGTTCTTTAGCCGTGCATCTTTAATTGTAAAGGCGATTGTTGTGGGACAATGCAACGAACAGCGCGACGCTATACTCGTTAAGGGCCGCTTTTTCATGTCATGCCTGTGAATACAGGCATCTCCTAACCACCTGTTCACAAGGAGATTCCTGCATGCGTAGGAATGACAAAAAGGGTGCAATTCTTACCCTTAACAAGTATAAAATGCCCTTGACATTCCCTTTCAATTTCTTTATTATTGCCATGCTGAAATGTGG
>DYKH01000096.1 GCA_020722685.1 Caldithrix sp.
GTATGTTAGTTAGTAACCACTAACAATATACTACAAAAAAGTATTCCTGTCAAGAATTTTTTTAAAAATTGCTCTTTTTTTACCCTCTTTAATGAGGCTCTTCCGGAAAATGCGTACCTGCTATTCACTTTCTCACGGTGTCCGAGTTGCCTTCATGCAAATATCAAACATTAAAACTCAAAATGACATATCAAAATCCAAAATGTGCCTGGCAGAATTGGCCTGGAGAAGGATCTTCACTCACAAATAGAATTGTTTCTGAAAAGATAAGCTTCCTCATACCCGGCCCACTTGGCGCAGGGCGACGCATGTCTCAAATCCACTCTATTTAATGCCTCGAAAAGCCGGCTATAAGACTTGACATAGTACATCCAATGACTCAAGGAGGCACATTTACAGGGTTCGGTAGGATCGACAATCTTAGCTTTTTGTTTAGGCATCATAGTCACCCACATTTTTGAATTTTGATTTGTCAGTTTGCATTTTGATATTTGAATTTTTAATTACCTTCATTAAGAATGCTTTTGACCTTTCTTCTCCAATAGGCACGCATTTGCCGGATGAGCCCATTTTTCCTAATGCGGAATTCGCGGGATTTCGCAAGGAAGTGCACACCGGTAAAACGAAAGACGGATAGAAAAGTTCGGACTGCCAAACTGCCCGATAATCCATTAGCCGAAAGGGTTTGGCAGTCCTGCGTATTGCGGAATGAGGTCTTTCGAAGAGCCTAATAGCTGATCGCTAATGTAGAGAATAGCCTTCTGCCGATCCAGGGTCCATAGTTGATGTCGGTATGGTCCGTCAGATTCGTGCCACCCAGCCGCAGAGAAATGAGCTGATTGATCTTTAGCAGAAGCGAGGCATCGATCAAATTAAATGCCTTCTTCGTCTTGAAAGACTCCAGATATCTGCCGCTGGTGGGATCGAACACTTTTACTTCGCGATCGCTGAAAAATTGATCTCGGAAGGATAGCTTTACCCGATTGCCAAACATGCCGTATTGAACCCAAAAAGTGGCAGTGTGCGGTGATATCCTGGTCACCTCCACGTTTTCATCGTTTTGGTCGACGTGTGTATAGTTGTAGGTCAGCGAGGTTGTCAGATTATTGAGCAAATAGACCCGGCTTTGCCACTCAATGCCGGTAAAGGTTGCATGTTCGATATTGCGATAGGATAGTACTCTGGGCTCGACACTATAGTCGATAATCATGTCTTTGAATTTGTTTTGGTACAAAGTAGCGTTCAAAAGAATCCTCGAGTTCCAAAAATACTCCAAGCCGAAATCAAAGCCAGTGGAGGTTTCCGGCTTGAGGTCTTTGTTGCCAATGACCCGAATCGGGCTAAAAGGAATCGGGATGATGAAATCCGCATACATGTCGGTGAAGGATGCGGCGCGAAAACCTCGCCCCACCGCCGCTCGCAGTTTCAGGTCGGAAGTCAGCTCCACCATTCCGCTTAGTCGGGGACTGAAGTAGCCATCGATACGGGTGATCTTATCATAGCGTCCGCCGAGTATGAAAGTGAAACGGTCGACCGGCTTGATTTCCGCCTGAGCAAAAACCCCAACCTGGTTACGAAGCACTTTGTCATCCTCTACACGATCCGCTTCGTAACGGTCGTGAGAATAGTCAAACCCCATGGCCAGATGCACGTTTTTCTTCATCGCGTAGAGAATGTCTGATCTGACTCCGACGATGTTGTCGATGGTGGAATCGATCGTACCTGCGCTGCTATAGGTACGGAAATAGTTGGAGTAATAACCAATGGCCTTGAATGACAGCTTGTCGGCATACATTTTTCCCCAGGTCAGGTTGGTGTTGTAGCGCTTGATTTTGGATTGATTTTCCAAAAGCTGCCCTTGCCGGTTCTTGCTCTCGGAGTCGAGAATGTCTTCTTTGTAGTCGCCGCCGGCCTGGATTTGCCCCAAAACCGCGTTCTTGAATCGCAGCTTTCCGCTTCCGCTGGAAGTACGCATGCCGGTGACGTCAATGGTGCTTTCGCTTTTATCAATTCCGCCTTGGGAGTGATCGATGCTCGCTTGGTAGCCGATTCCTTTGCTGGTGCCGCTGACGTTCACATTGCCGCTGTATAGATCAAAACTGCCGGCGCGTGTTGTCGCATTGATCGCCAAATCGTCGGAGAATCCTTTGGTAATAATGTTGACCACACCCCCCATGGCCTCGCTCCCGTATAGCGCCGAGCTTGGCCCTTTGACGATTTCGATGTGTTCGACTTTGTCCGCGTCGAGAAGGTTGAGCTCTGTTCGGTTATTGAATTTTCCCGCCAACGGTACGCCGTCCACCAACACCAAGACGTATTTGCCATCGATTCCGTTCATGCGTAAGGTTTTTCCACCGGACGATTCTTCCATGATGGTGACCCCCGGTCTATCCTGCAGCGCTTGCGCCAGGTTTTCTGCACCCCGGTCTTCGATGTCGGCGTTGGAAACGACCTCTGTGACGATCGGTACATTCTCCAATAACTTTTCAGACCGCGTGGCGGTAACCACCACCTGATCCATCTTGAAGTAACTCTCTTTTAGCTGGAAACGGAGGGTTGAGCTTTGCCCGGCGGCCAAATCAACGACTTGAACAATAGGCTCGTAACCCAAGAGACTGACCTTGATTGTGTAGCGTCCCGCCGGCAACCCGTCGATGGTGAATTGTCCCTGCTCGTCGGAAACCGTGCCATAGCTTGTTCCGACGACTACAACGTTGGCTTTGCCAAGAGCTTTTTTGCTCGCCAAGTCGACGATGGTGCCGGTTATCGAGCTGTTGCCCTGCTGCGCTGCGACAGCAGTACCGAAATAAGCTGCTGCCAAAATAGCCGCAATGCTTGTCAACACATAGGCGTTTCTCATAGTCTTCTCCTTTTGAGTTAGTCATTTGGGCGCTATTACGCATGGTATGTGGATTATGAAATCGCTTGCTTGACTGCGATATTTCGTACAAGCGAAATATAATGCCGACGACTATAGATTGCAAGACAAACTTTATCCGCGTGGCGTTGTTCACCTTTGATTTTGGCGGCTGGATTTTGATTCTTCTGGGCTAAAGGATGAATACGACTTGCGCTAAAGGGAAGGATTGGCGGCTGATCGCTTTACAACGGGCTTGGATTACCTCCAATCAGATTGACTCGTTTTCTTGGCTCACATTTTTTCGATGGTCTAGACACATTACACCTTTCCAGCACTGGGGCAAAAATTCAATACCACACCATTATTCCGAGTTTTTAGAAATTCTTTGGCGATCCAACCTATTGAGGTGAGAGAACAGAGGTATTGACGATCCGGCTGCAGTGTCCTTCAGGCAGATGCGATTTCCATGAAAACTAACGCCACGACTGGCAAGTATGCATCTGTCCTGCACCCGTTGACCTTTGGCCGGTTACTCAAAGGGCGCGGCAGACAATCCCGCGACCCTCTTGGATTAGAGTAGGAATTTGAGCCAGGCGGCGACGACCGAGGGCTTGGTTCTCAATTTGGCCTTGCCTTTTTGTAAAAGAATAACTACGTTTTAAGGGAAGTTTTGCGTAACCATTCACGGGATGTTGTCACCGTTGCGCATGCAGAGGTCTTCCTCTGCTGCGAATTGAAAGGGAGATTCCTGCATCCGCACGCATGCCAGTACTGGCAGGACACCTTGTGATTGGTCGCGGTTCTATGCCGAACGATTTTGTACCAAGACTTACCTAGTCCTGACCTGAGCAATCAACTGGCGAAAGCAATGAGGTGCACATGAAAACTGCGATCATTCTGACGGCTGGAAAAGGAAGCAAGATTTGGCCATACGGAGTAACCAAGAATAAGGCTGTGTTGCCGATTGCCAATCGCCCGGTGATTTCTTGGACCGTCGATGCTCTACGTTCGGCCGGCGTAGAACGATTCCATGTTGTCACCGGCCATCGTCAAGAGCAGATTACCCATGCTGTGGCCGGCATGTCGGGCATTTCGTTTCACGCGCAGACTGGCGGCTGGGGCACGGTCCCTGCATTGCTTTCGGCGTGGGATTTGGCGCAAGAAGATCAGATCGTCGTGGTGTATGGCGACGTACTGGTAGCTCAAGAGGACATTCAGAATCTTGTCAAGAATCACAAAGAATCCGGATCCATCGCTACCGCGCTGCTCCAGCCGTTGGGCAGCGAGCCGCCTAACGATTGGCTTTGTGCCCAATTGAACGGGGAGCGTATCGCCTATGTGCTTGGCCACCCAAGGGATAACGTCACCCACCGCTTTTGTGGCGCATTTGTGTTTGATAAACGCTTTCTTCCTTATTTGCAGGGCAATCCGGGAATCATGCATTCCGTTCAGGTGGGAATGATGCCGGCCGACGAGGCGCACATCGAGGAATCCATTCAGATCGCCATCGAAGATCACCAGGAAATCCGAGCGGTAGAAGCAAAATACCCTTTTATCGACCTGGACAAACCCTGGCATCTTTTGGAAGGCAACACAGCCTGGCTGCGTTACCAGAGTAGCAAGCTAACGAAGAATCAAATCGGCAAAAATGCCAAGATTTCTGGGAGCGCCACCATTAACGGGCGTGTCGTCATTGGCGAGGATAGTGAAATCGGCGCCGGTGTGATTGTGGAAGGCGATCTTTGGGTTGGCGCAAATACCCAAATCGTTCAAGGCGCGATCATCGAGCCGAATGTTTCCATCGGCAGCAACTGTCTGATTCGGCGGTATTGCCAAATCGAAACCGGAACCTCGGTCGGTGACCGCTGTGTGGTCGGCCATTGCGCCGAGGTATCCGGCATCATGATGCGCATGGTTTACGCCTATCACTATGGCGAGTATTGGGGCGTGTTGGGCGAAGCGTCGGATTTGGGGGCGGCGACGGTCTGCGGCAACCTCCGCTTTGACGATATGCAAACTGCCCATCGAATCAAAGGCCGGCGTGAGATACCCCGCAGCGGCGCCAATGCCGCCTACCTGGGCGATTATGTGCGCACCGGCGTCAACGCCATCATCATGCCGGGCGTTAAGGTGGGACCCTATAGCATCCTCGGCGCCGGCGCCATCGTCGAGGAGGACGTGCCGGATCGCACCCTCCTTTACGTGAAGCAGGAGCAAATCCGTAAAAGCTGGGGACCGGAAAGATATGGGTGGTAGCATCAAATGGCCAATGGAAAGCTTGTGTTGCCGGAGAAGAGCTTCAGGACTTGACACATGAAAAAAAAGTACTCACCAGCTAAAGACCCGGTCATAGATGAATTCGCTTTGGCCGTGCGTAAGCACTTGGGATCGCGTGTAAAGAGCCTCTATTTATACGGCTCGCGCGCGCGCGGCGATGCCTGGGAAGGCTCTGATTATGATTATGCCATCATTGTAGATAAACGTGATCGTCAACTCGAAGAGACCGTTTTGGATGCAGCCTATGGAATCCTCGATCAGTACGAGGAATTGATCTCTGCCCAGATTTTTTCCGAAGAAGAATGGGCACTGGAAAAGAAATCACCGCTTGGATTGAATATTCTTAAAGAAGGGATAGCTTTTTAATGTCAATTCCGGGTGAAATACTGGACGGCCTAAGAATGGCCGATGACAAGCTGAAATCTGCTCGAATTCTTCTCGATGCGGGGCAGTTCGCGGATGCCGCTTCACGTGCTTACTATTGCGCGTTTCACTCCATCAGCGCTACGCTTCTTTCCCGCAATTTGTCGTTTTCGACTCATAGGCAAACTATTGGCGCCTTTAACCGTGAGTTCGTAAGTCCGGCCTCTTCCCCAAGCATTTCGGTCAACGTTTGATAAAAATGCAAGCTGACCGAGAAGCAGGAGATTATCGGACCAGGTCGCCAATTGGATCACAAATCGCTGCTGAGGATGTCCAACTTGCGGAGGAAATCCTTTCCGAATGCCGGAAATATCTTCACTCTTTATTCGATGACATAGAAGATGTCGCTGCAACACCACCCTCATAGCCAGATCTTTACGCATTCCAGCATGCACCGCCTTTGGGTCGCTCTTGGGATCAACGCGGTCTTTTTGCTGGTGGAAATTGCCGGCGGCGTCATCACCCACAGCCTCGCTCTATTAGCCGATGCTGGCCACATGCTGACCGACGTTGCAGCTCTTTCGCTGGCGCTGATTGCCGCCAAACTGACGGAGCGCCCCAGCACACCGGAAAAAACCTTCGGCTATCTGCGCGCCGAGGTGCTGGGCGCCTTCATCAATTCAGCCAGCCTGGTGCTGATCAGCGGCTTTATCGTCTTTGAGGCGATCAAGCGTTTTGCCGGCGCTCAGCAAATCAACGGCCCATTAATGGTCTTGATCGCCGTATTTGGACTTGCCGCCAATGTGGGCAGCGCACTGGTTCTATTCAAGAATCGCAAGGAAAGCCTGAACCTGGAGGGAGCCTTTTTGCATTTGGCTGCCGATGCTTTCGGCTCCCTTGCGGCCATCATCGGCGGAGGTATCATCTGGCTGTTCGGCTGGACTTTCATCGATCCGATTGTTAGCATTGTCATTGTTCTGCTCATTTTGTACGGCAGTTGGGGATTACTCAAATCGACGACAAACGTTCTCTTGGAAGCAACGCCCGTGCATCTGGATTACCGGGAAATAAAGGAAGCTTTGGAAGAGCTGGAAGGAATCGATGAGGTACACGACCTGCACATTTGGACTATTGCTTCGGGAATGCCGTCGCTCAGCGCCCACATCCGGCTCAAGGATGGCTATGCTGAGACCGGCCAATGGCAAACTTGCTTAGCTGCTTCGGAAGAGCTTTTGCAAAACCGATTTCAAATTCATCATGCAACCCTCCAATTCGAGCCGTATGAGTATTCGCAGGTGCACAGGATTTGTCGAACGAACGTCTGAACATGCACTGCCTTATCTAAACCGATCCCACCATGAGCGGAGCGGTGATCATCTGCAAGCCGGCTGCGTCGCAAGAAAGTCGGACCGCAGTGGCGCTTGTTGCTTCATTTGCCATTGAATGAAAGAAAACCCATTGGATTTGTTTACGAGTGAAAAAGCACAAGGGGCGGGACATGGGGCGTCGCGGCCGTTGGCGGATCGCATGCGGCCACAATCCTTGTCTGAGTTTATCGGCCAAACCCATCTGCTTGGTGAAGGCAAGATTCTCCGTCGCGCCATCGAAACCGACCAACTGGTCTCCATGATTTTCTGGGGGCCACCGGGAATCGGCAAAACCACGCTGGCCCGGATCATTGCGCAAGAAACCAAATCGCATTTTTATGACATCAGCGCGGTGACCTCGGGCGTAGCCGAAGTGCGCAAGATCATCGATCAGGCTAAGAGCAATCGGGAAAAGCACGGCTCACGCAGTATCCTGTTCATCGATGAAATCCATCGCTTCAACAAGGCGCAGCAGGATGCGTTGCTGCACAGCGTCGAGGACGGCACCCTTCTTTTGATTGGCGCGACTACGGAGAATCCCAGTTTCGAGGTCATCTCTGCGCTCTTGTCACGATGCCGGGTTTACAAAATGGAGCCTCTTTCCGAGCAGGATCTGAGCGCCATCTTGGATCGCACTTTGGAACAAGACGAGTTTCTGCGGAGTTCCCACGTCGTCATAACAGAGGATGCGCGCAAGGTTTTGCTTACCTTGGCAGCCGGGGATGCCCGCAACGTGCTCACTGCCGTGGAATTGGCTGCTCAGATCGCCAAACCGGACAGTGAAGGAATTCGTACCATCGACCGGGCGCTCATCGAAGAGGCGATCCAACGCCGGACGCTGCTTTATGATAAAAAAGGCGACTATCACTATGACACGATTTCGGCTTTCATTAAAAGCGTGCGCGGCTCGGATCCTGACGCTGCCATTTACTGGCTGGCGTGTATGCTCGAATCCGGCGAGGACCCCCAATTCATCGCCCGGCGATTGATCGTGTTGGCTTCCGAGGACATCGGCAACGCCGATCCTCACGCGCTGATGGTCGCCACCTCTGCTTTCACGGCGGTGACCTACATCGGCATGCCGGAGGCGCGCATCGTTTTGGCTCAAGCCACCACCTACTTGGCTGCGGCGCCCAAGAGCAATGCCTCCTATTTGGCCATCGGTGAAGCCATGACGGATGTTCGCGAAGAAATCCCCGGGCAAATTCCGTTGCATTTGCGTAACGCCCCCACGAATTTGATGAAAGATTTCGGCTACGCCGCCGGGTACAAGTATCCTCACGATCACGGGGGCTTTAGCGAGCAGGAATATTTTCCTGCAGAAGCAAAAAAACGTGTGTATTATCGGCCCACCGAGAACGGCATCGAAAAACGTATCAAAGAGAGATTAATGCAGTTGTGGCCAAAGAGAAAACGATAGGGGAACGATGGGCAAACAGTCGTCAAACGATGGGCAGAGGGTGGTCAAGTGTAGTCAAGAATGGTCAAGAATCGTCAAGGGTCGGCAAAGATGGTCATGAGTTGTCAGGCGTGGTCAAGGATGGTCAAGGGGTGAAGAGAATAGCCGGGAACGGTCGAGAGAAACCGAATCGTGGGAGTGCATTCAATTAAGAGATCATTCACTAAAAGGCCTTTCATATTTATCGGTTTTGTAGCAGCCGCATTGACCCGGTTTGCTTACGGCCAAGAAGCGGGCGCGGACACGAGCACGGTGGCCAAACCAAAGTCCGGGGACATTGACACAACCATCAGCTATGAAGCGCGAAATTTTGTCAACCTCATCAATGAGCGCAAAACCTATCTCACCGGCAGCGCCGTGGTCAAATATAAGGGGATGACGCTCAAGGCGGGACAGATCACCCTGGATTGGGACAATAATCTGCTGATCGCCGAAGGAATGCCGGACTCCGTTTGGGTTAAGACTGCGGATAAGAAAGATTCCACCTTGACTGTCAAGACCAAGGATGCTCCGGTGCTGGTGGACGCCGGCTCGCAAATGACCGGCGCCAAGATGTACTTTAATTATAAAACGCAAAAAGGCCGTGTCGTCCGCGGTCGCACCGAGTTCGAGGGCGGCAATTATCTTGGCCGGCAGATCAAAAAGGTAGGCAAAGAAACATTTAATGTTTCCTACTCGGATTTCAGCACCTGCAGCTTGGACACAAACCCGCATTTTCATTTCGAGGCCCGCCGACTCAAGATGATCACCAATGACAAAGTGATCGCCAAGCCGGTGGTCATGTACATCGGCCACATTCCGGTCGCTGCGCTGCCATTTGCCATATTTCCCCACCGTACCGGGAGGCACTCCGGCATTCTCATTCCCCGCTACGGCGAAAGCAGCCGCGAAGGCCGCTACTTGCGGGAGATGGGCTACTATTGGGCGCCGAATGATTACTTTGACAACCGGTTTACCGTGGACTTTTTTGAGAAAACCGGCTGGCTCTTTCGCGATGACATCAACTACGCGGTGCGCTACAAATTCAGCGGCAGTGTCTCCGGCTCACTGACGCGGAAGAATTTTTCCACCGGTTATAAATCGCGGCGCTGGGATTTGAATATCCGCCACAGTCAGCAAATCGATCCGACCTCGCATCTATCCGTGAACGGCTATTTCGTCAGTGACAAAAGCTTTTACCGTGATTTGAGCACGGACCTATCCACCCGTTTGACACGCGAGCTGCGTTCCAATGCCACTTATTCCAAGAATTGGCCGGAGCAGAAACTCAGCCTCAGCTTGAACCTCTCCCACGTTCGCGATCTGGAGGACAATACTACGCAAATGACTTTTCCGCAGATGTCGCTGCGAAAGAGTCAGACACAAATCTTCAAGCCCAGCAAGGACAAGAATGCCCGGCGCGGCGGCCGTGATAGAAGCCGGCGCGAGGAGAGCAAGTGGTATCATTCCCTGTATTTTTCTTATGGCTCTAATCTCTACAACTCCCGGCGAGAATACCTTCAATCTACTTTTCCGGATACTGCCAAACTTAAAAAGGTAGAAACCACCCGACGGCTGAGCCATGACTTTGCTCTTTCTCTGTCCAGTCCGAAAAAGTATTTTGGCTGGTTGGCGCTCAACCAATCTCTGTCCGCCAATGAAGACTGGTTTGATGTGACCAACTCCTTTCATCTGAATACGACAACCAATGCTATCGAAAGCGAGAAGGTCAAGGGTTTCGCCGCGCGTCACACCTTTAGCTACAGCGCCTCCGCCAATACCAAGCTCTACGGCTTGTTCACCCCCAAGATCGGCGACCTACAAGCCATTCGCCATGTCGTCACCCCTTCCCTATCATTTCGCTACGAGCCGGATTTTTCCGATCCGAGCTGGGGATACTACACCGAGCTGCGGGATGAAAGTGGGAAAGCCGTCCGCAGGGATCGTTTTGGCGGCACTCCGTCCGGCGGCAGCAAGGCGGTCAATCTTAACGTCCGCAATCTATTTCAGATGAAGAGAGGAGTCGGGGAAAAAGAAAAGAAAATAGATTTGTTCACCATGGATTTTAGCACCGCCTTTAATTTCAAGGCGAGGCAGTATCGGCTTTCGGATCTGCGCACAACTTGGCAGGCGAATCCGGCCAACAATTTTAGTCTCAGCGCGGGAACGACGCACAGCTTTTATGCCTACGACTATGCGCGGAATTCCAAGGTCAATCGGTACCTTTTTGATCACGGCGGTTGGCGCGATGGGGATTTTCTCCGCCTCACCAGCTTGAATCTGAACGCCTCCATCCGGTTACAGGGCAAAGGCGAACAAAAGCCCGAAAAGCCGGGGGCTGAAACCGGCCGGTCGGAAGAGGAGGGGATGATGACCATGCCGCAAGAGGGAACGGAAATGGACGTTTTGGAAGAAACCATCTCGCGCCGCGGGGATCGCTTCGAAGGGGAGCGCGCCTTTCAAAAGCTGAGCATCCCCTGGCGGGTCAATCTCACTTTCAACTTTTATTTGGATAAGAGTCTGAATCCAAATAAACCCACTAAGCGCTACTATCTAGACGTTTCCGGCGCCGAAGTCAGTCTCACCAACAATTGGCGCATTGGTTACAGTGCACATTATGATTTGGAGAAAGGGATCGTCTCTTATCATCGACTGACTTTTTATCGCGATCTGCATTGCTGGGAAGCGCAGATCGATTGGGTGCCCTCGGGGATCAGCAAGCGCTTTTATTTCCGCATCAATATCAAAGCGCCAAGCCTGCGGGATATTAAGCTGGAGCGTCGAGGCGGCGCGGCGAGTGTGCTGGGGTATTGATCACTGTTTGGCGGGCATCAACTCATGCGGGGGTCTTCGGGCAAGTGGGAAAAGCTTTCCCGTGACCATTTTCCATTCATCCCTCTAAAGCTTAACTTGGCTGCGACTCTGTATCCGTCGGCGTAAAAGACTCCGGCCCTTCTCCTTCATGGGGCGGGTTGAAATCGACCCTGGCGCCTTTTTCCAGGTACTGAATCCATTGGGCATTGATCTGCACCGGGAAATATCCGCGGTCGAGCGAGTAATTCGGCATGGACTGTATCTCGCCCATGATGAGAACCGGGCTTCCTTTGCGCAAATATTTGTTGCATTCCACCGCCTGCTGTGACCAAACCACCACGCTCACGTGGCATTTTTCCCTTTCCATGCCCTCCGGCATTTCTCCCATGGCCTCCGGAGCAGTGGCAATCACAAAATTGGTGACCGGAATGCCGCGCTTGGTACGGCGCAGAGGCGGATCATTAACCAGTGTTCCGGCAATGGCGACATGATTGATGTCCGGAAAATCAAAATCCTTCGCCTCATTTTGATGGGGATCGGCGCCGAGACGAAAAGGTTTTTTGTGCGAAAACGAATTCATAATCTACTCTTTGCTCACCTCGTAACACTCGCAGCAGCCAGCCACCAGGGGATTCTACGAATCGCCGGAATCCAAGGCGGTCCGCGACGGAAACATCTTATCTCGCTGGACCGCCGGTGCTTTCATCTTTTTTGCTTAGAAGGTTAGCTCTGCATACAAACACAGGCCGCCATAGGCGGAAGGGCTTAGCTGCCATTTGCTTTCTTCTAAAAAGGCAGTTAATGCCGATTCTTTATTCGCTACCGTGAAGATTCCGGTGTACTCTCTGGCATCTCTGGCTTGCGATGCCTGCCGGACAATATCCTCGCCCGTCTGTACGCATGCCGCGCTGAAAATCAATTCCGGTTTGCGGTTGGGAATGCTTTCACCCAAGCCTAAACATCGCAATGAGTACAAGTCTGGACTCATTGCCAGCTCCTCCTCCAATTCTTGCATCATGGCAGTGAAAACCCATGGAGCGTGGTCAACTGCCGGAACGCCAATATGCCCGCCGAAAACATCAAAGAAGTTGGGATATTCTCCCACCCTGCTGCTCCGTTGCATCAGCAGAATGTCCTGATCCTGGCTGACCACTACTGCGCTGACCCCCAGCGCACGAGAATAAAAAGTCTCCCCCCAAACTTGCGCGATGCGCTGGACTCTGCGATTGGAGTAGAGCAGCGTCCGATAATCCGAAGGGCTTAGCCTGAGATGAAGCGAGCCGCTTTCTACTTGCCAGAAATCCAGCCTTGCCAGCTTGCCGTTGTAGCAGTGCTCGCTCCGCAACTCCTGCCACAAACCGTCGATCTCTTGTTCCATTTCAACGGGAAGTCGTAGAGATCGGTTTTGCCATTGCACCAATACTCGCTGTGGGTCAAAAGGGCCCTCGGCCAACACCCGAAAAATAGCAGGATCGGCACAACTCAAATAATCGCACCTTCCAAACGTAAGAGAGCGTCCTTGACTTCCAAGCCACCACCATAGCCGCCCAATTTACCATTCGCCTCGACGACGCGGTGACAGGGAATAATGATGGCGATGGGATTTGCCCCATTCGCAGCGCCGACGGCGCGGGAAGCTCGCGGTTTGCCGAATTCCGTTGCAAGTTGTCCGTAGGTGACGGTTTGCCCGTAAGGAATCCGGCGCAAGCGCTGCCACACCCGGCGGTAAAATTCGGTTCCCTCCAGAAATTCTACTCCCTCATCAAAAACGACCGGCTTGCCGGCAAAGTATTCATCCAGCTTGCCGCGCAGAGTCTCAAAGTGTCCGTCATCGCGAATGAGCTTGGCGTGATAGTGTCTCTCTACTTTGTCAAGGAACTGTTGATCGGCGGGTTGGTGGAGAAAGTAGAGGCGCGCGAGTCCCGCACTCGTGGCAGCGATGAATAGGTCGATCAGGTGCCAATGATAGATGGTGTAGCGCAATTCTCGCAGCATGGGGTTCTATCTCATTCGGTGAAAACATGATGCGCCTTGGCCAAATCCCGGGCCGCCGGAGTGACGATCATGCCTTTTGCCAGACGAATTTTCTGTTTGCGCAAAATGGCTTGGCGAACGTCGGTTTCCGTCACCAGGCTCTTGCTGGGCATTTCCGCGTAATAACCCAAGCTGCTTTGCACAATATAAACCAGATCTCCGGAAGCAAGCCCCGTCGCATTGGCCTCGTCCGTATCGATGTGCAGCTCTTTGACAAAAGAATCTTTGACGCGCACTAGCACGTTGCCAAGCACGGCCAGCCGCGACTCCGAAGGATCGCCTTGTATTCCTACCGGGGCGACAAAGATGGCGTCCTGATCCTTCACGCCCAGCGCCTCCGCATCTTCCGCGTTGATGTGCAAATGCCGACGCGAGATCATGATGTTTTCCGTCAGGGTCACGGAGCCTTTCGGTCCCTTCAAAACCAAGGATTGACCTTGTGGCAGGCCGGCGAATTTACCCACCGGAGGGTCGATGCCGAGATGGATGGCGTCGGAGCGCGAGACTTCAACCTGAAGGCGATCTCGCAACGGACCGAGAATGCGCACCGCCGGAAACTTGCCTTTCGGCCCGCTCATTTCCACCATCTGATCGGAGGCGAATTCACCTTTTTGCCGCAACGGTCGGTGCACGGTGAGCTCGAATCCCGGGCCGAAGAGGAGATCCAGGTATTCGCGGGTTAGATGCATGTGGCGGTTGGAGACGCCTACAGGAATTTGGTTTATCAGCTCGGCCATTTTCTATTTCACTCAGTGGGTAAGCTTCACAAGAAAGGTTCTTTTGCTGGAGCAAGATAAATTATCATTAATTGCCTAAATTGTCAAGCGCAAATTTGTCCCCAAAACTTTGCAGCTTGATCAGAAAAGGAAATGTCGCTGGGCAAAGGAAACGGAATACGACCGTCTGTCAATGGGGAGGAAAGCGATACGACTCTTAAGGTCGCGAGCTTGGCTCGGGACGGGCCTTGGTGATCCGGTACCAGGCGTAAAGCATGCCGGCGGCGATGGAAATCAGGCTGAGAATCTGCGCCATGCTCATCCAGCCCCAAAGCACCTTGGGCGTCAAACGCCAGAATTCTGTCACGAATCGCTCGATGCCATAAAGAATCAGCATTCCGCTCAGCATCATTCCGGTCGTCTTGACTTTGGAGCGCAGCCGCCACAAAAGGAAAAAGAAGGCGAGCGAAAGCAAAGTTTCATAAATGGGGGTTGGATGCACCGGCACCTGCGTCGGCACCAAGCCGTTGGGAAAAGCCATGCCCCAAGGCAAATCGGTAGGCGGCCCATAGTCGCCGTCCCCGGCCAACAAGCAGCCGATACGGCCGATGCCATACCCTAACAGCAGCAACGGAGCAATGAGGTCGGCCACCACCGCAGCAGGAGCTGGGATCTTGCGGATGATCCAAATCACCGCGAGGAGACCGCCAATGAACCCGCCGTACCAGGTCAGCCCCTCGCCGGTAAAGATCATGGCCAAAGGATCGCGAAAGAAATCCGGCAGGTTTTCCAAGATAAAATACAGTCTGGCCCCGACTATGCCGCTGACGGCGGCCGTGGTCACAATCGTGTAAACCCAGTCACCGGAAATGTCCTTGCGGCGGAATTCCTTGTTCAGCAGCCAGCCGGTGACCAAGAAGGCAATGGCCAGCATCAGGCCATAGCTGCCTATTCGTAAGGGACCGAGTTGAAACAGAATGGGGATCATATTTTCTGTTGGGCCTTCTGAAGGAAGTGTGATGACAATTTTTCTGCCTGACTCATTGCCGAAAGTGATTTCAATACCGTAATGATATGCTGGTGGCCAAGCCGATTCCTCGACTGACGCTGGCAAGAAAGCCGCCGTAGTTAACGCCCGCCAAATCCCAACGTACCGGACCAAAAGCAAGACCCAGACCGTAGGCGATGGTGAACCCCTGCCGTCCGCCAAAGGAGGTGCCCATGCGAAGGCGTAAGACGCGCCAGGGACGATATTCTCCGCCGATGGCAAATAATGGCGTCTTGGTGGACAGCGCACCGTCTCCAAAGCCTTGCTCCCATTCTGCTGCCAAAAGCCATTCTCCGAAGGTTCGTAAGATTCCCAAACGCAGAATGGTCGGCACCGAAGTTGAAAACGCCGAAATCGATCGGGTGGTATCGTTGGAAACCAGGACCGAGTCCACTTCTCCTTCGAAGGAATTAAGCTTATCCACATTGGTGCTGTAAAGCTCAAAGTCGGTCAAGACGGCTTCGGCGTCCTTGTTCCAACTCACCGTGCTTACCAGATTGTACAAGGTGAAGGAAGCGCGCCATCTTTTCCACATGGTTGCGGTAGCGCCCAAATCAAGACCGAAGCCGTTGCCGCCGCCGGCCTGACGAATTTCAACGGAACCTTCCGCCTCTGCTGCTGAAAACTCTGTTAGCACGCGGGCTTGAGCATGCAAGATTTTGCCATAGAAAATGCCGCGATAGTACTTGAGCGTAGCTCCGACGCCAAATTGATCGATCTCCGACATGGGCATTTTGATAGCCTTGCCATAAGAAAAAGCAAATGCAGCCAAACCGAAGCCTTCGGCAGTTGCGGGCTTGAAGGAATAGGGACGATTTTCCTGATTGCCGTTGAGAACGAGATCAAAGATTTCCCGGGCCAAAGTTGATTCAGCCCCACCGATGGCGCTGACGGAGAAAGCCCACGGGCCGTAGCCGATGCCCAGCGCCTGCACCTCGGCGGCAGAATTCATCCGCAAACCGTTTTCCGAGATGGCCCCAAGAATATCGTTTTTCGCCGCCTGATCAAGATGTGCGCCGTTATAGCGATCATAGTAGGACTTACTAAAAGAGTTGTTGACGGCGTTTAAACCGATGCCTAAAAAGGTCATGCTAAAAGGAGATTCCGTTTTCAAAGACAAGTTTGCGGGATTGACGAAAGGGGCCTCGGCACCCAGGGCCAAGCCGTTGTAAGCGCCGGCCATAGCGGTAGAGCGGGCGTTGCTCATACCAATGGCTCCGCCTCCTTTCGCTTGTTCGGGGATTGTAAGGCTGAAGGTAATGGCAGAAAGGCAAAAATAAAACGCGAGACTTTTCATAGCACAAACCTGTGTAGTTTTTCAAACAACTCAAATATAGTAACCAATCACGGGGTGTCCTCCCAGTGCTGTTATTCCTGCGGATGCAGGAACCTCCTTTCGATTACACGGCAGAAAGAGACACATGCCACGCAGGGGTGACCGCATCCTGTGATCGGTTACAGAATATGAAGGTGTAGTCCTTGAATACATTTGCATTGGCGTTTGCTCGCGCTGGTTCGTGATCCATAGCTTTGATGGCGGCGCCATGCCGCATCTGTTTATTTCGTCAAGGCAAATTAGTTTCCACCAATGTAAGGACTTCACCGCCAGAGGAATCCTGCTTATCAAGAACCCTTGCACCGGGTATATGGCCCGATATGCTGCCAAACTCCGGCGTGTCCGCGTGTTTCGACCACTCGATGATGTAGGCAGCCCAACGACAAGCATCCAGATAGGAGGCTCTTTCCGCCGACTGGCGAGCGATGGCGGAATTGGCTGCGTTCTCGCTGGGCTTTCCCTGTCCGGCCGCTCGAACAACGTTCCGGCTTTTGTCAACGCTGATGGCGACCAGTTTTTGTCGCAGGGAGATTTCGCCAGGGTTTTGGCGAATACTGTTCTGCAAAGACATCAAGTCTGCAAGGAGCCGAGTTGTTTGGTGCGGACTCTGGGTGGTCGTTGCTTTTTCAGTAGATACTTGAACGCCTTCCTCCTTCTTACCACAGGAAGAAAGAAAGTTGACGGCCAGCAGAAAGAGTAGCATAGCCGGAGCGAAAAAGCCGATCCACTTGGCAAGAGTCGTTTTTCTCATGTTCCCATTTCCCAAGAGGCCAAGTAGGTTTTCTGTTCTTCCGTCAGAACGTCGATTTCGATACCCATACTCTTTAGCTTCAATTTCGCCACCCAGTCCTCGATCTCATCGGGCACCTCGTGTACTTTGACTTCCAGCTTGCCGGCGTTCTTTACCACCCATTCGGTGGCCAATGCCTGAGTGGCAAAACTCATGTCCATCACCGAAGCCGGGTGACCTTCTGCCGCGGCGAGATTGATCAAGCGACCATCGGCCAAGAGATAAACGCGATGGCCGTTCGGCAAAGTGTATTCGTCAACGAATCGGCGCACTCCCGGGCGAGTGGATTTGGCCATCTTCTTCAGGCCGGGGATGTCAATTTCTACGTTGAAATGCCCCGAGTTGGCGAGAATGGCGCCGTCTTTCATCGCCTGCATGTGTTCGGGGCGAATGACGTTGATGTCGCCGGTGAGGGTGCAGAACAGATCGCCGATCTTGGCCGCCTGAGCCATCTGCATCACCTGAAATCCGTCCATGGCGGCTTCGATGGCGCGAATGGGATCCACTTCGGCAACGATCACATTAGCGCCCATGCCTTTGCAGCGGGTTGCAAATCCCTTGCCGCACCAGCCGTAGCCGGCGACCACCACATTCTTGCCGGCTAATAGGATATCTGTGGCACGGATAATCCCATCCACCGTCGATTGGCCGGTGCCGTAGCGATTGTCGAACAGGTTTTTCGTCTTGGCATCGTTGACGGCGATCACGGGAAATTTCAAGGCGCCGTCTCGGGCCATGGCGCGCAGGCGAATGACGCCGGTCGTGGTCTCTTCCATGCTGCCGATGACATTCTTGACGATTTCCGGGTAGTCGAAATGAATATTGGAAACCAAGTCGGCGCCATCATCCATAGTAACCACCGGGCCGTGTTCGATGGCCGCACGAATGTGTTCATAATAGGTCTTTTCATCTTCGCCCTTGATGGCAAATACGGGAATGCTATAGTCTTTGACCAAGGAAGCGGAAACGTCATCCTGCGTCGAAAGCGGATTGGAAGCGCACAGCACCAGGTCCGCGCCGCCGGCTTGCAGCGTCCGCGCCAAATTCGCCGTCTCTGCAGTGACGTGCAAACAGGCCGACATTTTTCTTCCCTGCAACGGCTTTTCCTTGGCAAAGCGATCGCGTACCTGAGCTAAAACCGGCATGTCCCGATCCGCCCATTCGATTCGCCTTTTGCCTTCGCCGGCTAAGGTTATGTCTTTGATATCGTATTTCACTGATCCTCCAAATTACAGTATTAATTCCGCCGCGTTTTCTGCTGGTTCAGTTGATTTACCGAGACAGTACACGTTCACGGCTACATCTTATCCCCAGGCGGTGTGCCGATCCAAATTCTCATCTCAACGAGAGGACCCAAAGCTTGTAGGTTTGGAAGCTGAGTAGTAAAGGAAGGCATTACTATCAAACCTCCAGCAGATTCGAGACAAAACTCAGTGGGGCTTCGACTTTGAGAACTTGCTTAACCAAGAATGGAACGTTGCCAAGCTCTCGGTAGCCCCAAGTTATCGCATCAAGTTGCGAGTCAAAAGAACCCAACACACGGTTGCCATGAATTACTACGAACTTACCTTCATTCGTGCCGACAAGTGAATCAAAGTTTTTCTCATAGGTCTTCAATTCGGAAGATAGCAACTCAGCCATGGGTACCTCCATTTCTTGCTATTTCAAATCACAATATCGGGAGCGCGGTCATCAGAATTGTCCATAGCCATTCCAGCTCAAAGGATCACATAAGTGTATCCCATCATTCGTGATCTCAAAATCTAACCACGCTGCAAATCGATGACCTTGTCCTTCCGCTCCCAGGGAAAGTCCATATCTTCGCGGCCAAAGTGCCCATAGGTTGCGGTCGGTTTATATATTGGCCTTCTCAGTTCCAACATCTCGATGATGCCGCCAGGGGTAAGATCGAAATTCTTTCTGATCAACCGGATCAACTCTTCGTCCGACAGCTTTCCCGTTCCAAACGTGTCCACAAAAATAGAGACCGGCTCGGCGACACCAATGGCGTAAGCGACCTGGATTTCGCACTTTTTGGCAAAGCCGGCTGCGACGATATTTTTGGCAATGTAACGCGTAGCATAGGCCGCGGAGCGATCGACCTTGGTCGGATCTTTACCGGAAAAGCAGCCGCCGCCGTGCCGCGCGTAGCCGCCATAAGTGTCCACGATAATTTTTCGCCCGGTCAGGCCGGCGTCGCCCTGCGGCCCGCCGATGACAAAACGGCCCGTGGGATTAACGTGATAGATCGGCTCATTATTCCTGTACAGGTCCGCCGGAATAACCGCCTCGATCACCTTTGTAATGATGTCCTCACGAATCTGTTGGGTGCTGACGTCCGGCTCGTGCTGGGCAGCGATGACCACCGTCTCGACAAAGGCAGGAACTCCGTCGACATATTTGACCGTCACCTGCGCTTTGCCGTCGGGCCGCAGGTAAGGAATGATGCCCTCTTTGCGCACCTGGGCTAAGCGTTTGGTAAGCTTGTGAGCCAAGACGATTGGCATCGGCATGAGCTCGGCGGTTTCATCCACGGCGAAGCCGAACATCATACCCTGATCGCCGGCGCCGGCGCGATCTACTCCCATCGCAATGTCCGGGGATTGCTGGTCAATCGTGGTAATGACCGCACAGGTCAAATAGTCGAAGCCGTAGCGGGCGTCGGTGTAGCCGATGTCCTTGATGGTCTGGCGCACGAGCTTGGGTATGTCGACGTAGGTTTCAGTGCTGATTTCGCCCCCGACCAAAGCCAAGCCGGTGGTGACATAGGTTTCACAGGCAACGCGTCCATGCGGATCGTCTTGGAACACTGCATCGAGCACAGCGTCGGAGATTTGATCCGCGATTTTGTCCGGATGTCCTTCGGTAACCGATTCGGAAGTAAAAAACATTTCAGGCATTTAAAATCTCTCCTTGGGTATATGAAAAAGTTAGTCGATGTCGTTGATGGTTCTTGCGCAAATTTTCGCCAACGGTAATCGAATTGTACCGCCGAGATCGACAATTTGCAGAAGAGTCGTGTTACCGACTGATCAGCCCCTACTGGCAAATGCGCCGGCAATTCAGCGTCATAGAGCATGAAGCATTTCCCAACCCTCGAGGCAAGCTACGGGCAGTCAGATCAGTGAGAGCGCGCCCCGCTTCTGCCTGGTGCTGAGCGTGGAGATACCGCGCAAGGCAGGGTGTTCCTATTTGAACTCTGCAAGCTTCTTTTTGAGAAAAACGATATTGTCGATGGCCGTTGGATCGACCTCGTTCAATATGGCCAAATAGTAACTGACAAAATCGGCGGGAAGCAATTGCGAGAAGGTACGACAGAGCCGGGAACGTCCTTGGGCAAACAATTCGGTGACGGGTACGTTGTGCTTTGCCAAGATTTCCTTGGTGGTTTGGAAGCGGAACTCCACTCGGGGCGAATTCCGTTCGTCTCGAAGCATGATGACGTGTACTTTGTCCAAAATGGCCGTCGGCTTGGCCCAACCGACGATTTCGTTGTGGTTCATTTCCGGGATCAAATTGCTGAAGGCCAAAATTTTGGAATTCTCGGAAAATTGATTGCGCCATCGAGTCGGCAGCGCCTCATTGGGCTCACTCGCGCCATAGACAATAGGAGTTTTCCGCACCAGTTTGGTTGCCAATTCCAAAGCCGGGTTGTCTGGCTTGGAATAGTCAGCAAGCTCGGCTGCCATTTGCGTTGCCAATGACAAGGTTTCGTCAAATGCCTCTTTTTGATCGCCGATGATATGTAGTTTCTGCAGAGTTACCAACAGGGAAATGAAGAGGTATCCCAAAGCCGTCCTAGGCGGCTGTCCGCCGGGAACCTTTACTAAAGGATAGCCGTTTTGTGTCGCCAGTTGCTCAAGCTTACCATTAGAGCTAATGCAGACGACCATGGGCTTCCGTTTGATAACACTCTCCAACGCTTGGATGGTCTCTTCGGTGTCGCCGGAGTAGCTGCAAGCAAGAACCAAAGTATTCTTGGATACGAACTGAGGCAGCGTATAGCCCTTGTTGACGTAGATGGGCATTTCGAGCAGGTTGTTGAGGTGATTGCTCAAAATGTCTCCGCCGATGCCCGATCCACCCATGCCGGTGATAGCAATGTTGTGGACGGCCTCGCGGAGGTTAGGAATTGGTGTATTGTTGGCAATCTCCCAAGCTTTGCGTAACTGTTGCGGGAAAGCGGTCAACAAAGCAAACATATTCGAGCGATCTAACCGCGATATTTTTTGACTAGTGATCATTAAGTGTTAGCTCCCAAAATTATCT
>DYKH01000380.1 GCA_020722685.1 Caldithrix sp.
CCTCCGGCAACACCTCAACCAAACTGGAAGCCCCGCCGGAAAGCAGAAACAAAAGAGGACGCTCCGCAGGCGCAGCAGCGATAAACGCCAGCAAGCACCGCCCGGCCTCCAGGCTGCGCGCATCCGGCAAAGGATGCCCGGCTTCGACAATCGCCACACCCGCACGATGACGCAACGTAGGAGACACATGACCATCCTTGGTAATCAGCAGTGCGTGTGCGTCCGGCAAAGCATCCAGCACCCCTTCCAGCATGGACGCAGCCGCCTTGCCAATGGCAACAATGGAGCCCAACGACACAACACGCCGCCGTAAATCCTCCGCCACCAAGGCGCGTCCATTCGTCGCCGCCAGCGCGGCATCCAGCATATTGCGAAGCATAAAACAGGTATTCATGGTGTTAATCAGCCTTGCATCATGCGGTTTTCGGGGCTATTTTGTGTATAAAATCAAATTTGGATACACATCATGCGCACCAATATAGAAATTGACCCCACCCTGATGGGCGAAGTATTGCGCGCCACCGGCGCGAAGACCAAGCGCGAGGCGGTAGAAATGGGGCTGCGTACCCTGCTCCGCTTACGTCAGCAAGCAGAAATTCGCCGCTTGAAAGGCCAATTAACATGGGAAGGCGATCTTGAAGCCATGAGAACCGACCAATGATTTTGGTGGACTCCAGCGTCTGGATCGACTTCTTTCGTGGCACACCCACGCCTCAAGTCGAACGACTCGACAGCCTGCTCGGTATCGAACCGCTGACCATTGGCGACCTGATCCTCACCGAAGTGCTGCAAGGCTTCAACAGCGAACGCGACTTCAACCAGGCCAAAGCCATGCTCGCCGCATTGGAAGTTATCGACATCGGCGGCCATGCCATCGCAGTGCAGGCCGCGCGTAACTTTCGCAGCCTGCGCCAACGCGGTGTCACCGTCCGCAAGACCATCGACACCCTGATTGCAACCCGCTGCATTGAATCGGGATTTTTCCTACTCTACAGCGACCGAGATTTTGACCCGTTTGTAGAGCATTTGGGCTTGCGCTCGGCAATGGACGACTGAATCAGTCACGCACATCACCATCCACATACAACCAGCGCCCCTGCTCGCGCACAAAGCGGCTGCACTCCTGCAAACGCTGCGCCCGCCCGCTGCCCACACGCGAGCGCGCCACAAAACACACCACCCCGCGAACATCCTGCGCGCCTCCCGCCTCCACCCTGTCGATACGCAGCCCCAGCCACGTCAACGGCGCATCGGCCTCAAAACCCAGCGCCACAGGCCGCGTGGACTCATGCCAGCTCGCCAGCAAATAAGGTTCATTGGCCTGCGTGAACGCCGTATAACGCGAACGCATCAACTGCTCGGCGGTTTCCGGCAACACGCCTTGGTCGATAAAACGCCCGCAGCAGGACGCATAAGCCTGGCCAGAGCCGCATGGGCAGGGGTTTTAGTCATGGGCTACCACAAAACCTGAATCGGAATCTGTTCATCAATACTTTTCCTGCACGCCGGAATCAGGTCATGCAGGCAATACAAATGCCAGCCTGGATCACGCACAAAGCCGTATTTCGCTTTGCTGGTTGGCGTAAGAAAAGCCCACATCGCGTCCACATCGTCCTCGATATTCAATTCCTTGAGCAAGCGCGCCTGATAGCGTTCGAAAAACGGCAGAAAGCGTGCGGCAATCGCGGGGGGAATCTCGCCTTCCTCATTGAAGCGGACATGCAAAATCGCCTCCTCGGCAAGTGCCACCTCCCCCGTGGACGCGCGCCCCAGCCGCGCAGCCAACCAACGCGCCAGGCGACCACGCGGCTTGCGCCCGAAAGCCTGCACAAAGGCTTCCTCCATCACCGAAGTAATCGGACTCGCCGATTTATCGTTGCCCTCAAACGAACCACATACAAACGTCGCCCCGCCCATAGCCACCTCGGAGTGTGTCGTGATTGAAAACCTTGCCGTAGGGCGCGTTAGCGTAGTGCAACGCGCCGGATGAAACGTGGGCGGAGGCGTTTTACGCTGCGCAAAGTTAATGCACGAGATATTAAATCATCGTGTGACAGCCTTGGACTTCCCAAATTCTTGGATGAGTTCTGAACCGCGCTTGAAACAAGAATTTCTTAATTTTGAGATATCATCTCCATAACGTCTATCGAGTCCAAATTTCTTACCCATCATAATACTTTTCCTTGCAGATTCTCTATATTTATCGCTAATAACAACACTCTCACCTTTCTTTTCATAACTCTCAACAACCCCATCCATTAATACTTTTAGCTCGGAATCGACAACAATATCCAAATCCGCCAAATCTTGCAAATATTTTTTTGCCATAGAATCAAAATCTATCTTTTCACAAATTAAATCAGACTTTCGATTTTCAATATATAAACGAAATTCTTCAAAATATTTTTCCGGAAATTGCTGTTCGCCATACTTATCTTTTCTCACCACATCAAGCGTCTTAATTAAATCCTCATATGGTCTAGGCCAACCTATTTTCTGAGTTAGTATATGTTCATCCATCTTATTTGAAGAATCCCCTGACGAAATCCATAAATCGTAAGGTCGATAATAAGCAAATGTAAAATCAATAATTAGAAGCTCCCAACGCGCAGCCTCCAAGGCTTTCAAGTCTTTGGCCACTTTACTCTCAATGTCCTGCGCACGTTTTTTTGCAAGCTCCTCTTTGGATCGAGTATCCATTAGTTGAGTTACAAGCTTATTGCGTTCATCCTTTTCTCGGTCTAGTGCTTCCCTCAGCAAAGCCAAGTCCTTTTCAGCTTCAGACTTTGCCATATTAAGTTGAGTTAGATGCTTCTTAGTCTCTATCTTTTCTAATTCAAGTTTTGCCGTTTGTTCCTGTAACAGTTGATACTGAAAAACAGGGCGCACGGTATAAAAATAACCGAAAGCCACTAGCAATAGCATTCCAATCTGTGACCATGCACCTAACTTCGTTGAAATAGACTCCTTTGGTCTGCAATTCTCAACAGAAAAATTCGTAAGTACAGAATCAGCCGGAATTAGAACGTATTCACTATCGCTGGCAAAGCCTTTCCGTCGCGCTCTCCAGTTAAATCTGTTCGGGGTCTCTCTCGCCTTCACATGCACTACTCCCCTCGGACTTAAATAAACCTTAGTTGTTCGGCACACTGCGCAACGGGAAAAGCGATATATTGCTGCATATCAGATGCTCCGCTTGACGCACCATCAAACCTTACCCGCCCAATCAATATGTATTTTGCGATGCTGCATCACGCAGTCGCGCAAATAGAGAT
>DYKH01000381.1 GCA_020722685.1 Caldithrix sp.
ACAGTAAAGACTTACTGCGACGCCTGTTTCTGCGCCCGCCGCGCCGCCTAACGGTTTGCGTGAGCCGCCGCGCCGGATTTGCACGGGTACCTTCGCAATAAGACTGCCAACATCACCAAGGTGCCGCTGCTTGCGAGCGCCGAAGGCGCGGTCGGCTCCACGCAATGTTAGCACGCCTTAACCATTCTGCCACTATGGGGTGCAAACTCGGAGGCTTACGTTATCTATGAAGAAACTGGTGGGATTAGAGAAATCATTGTCCGCCTCAAACGAGAGGCGCATTGATCGCCCTGCATAGGGTAGCAAGTCGTATATAGTCGTTTGCCAGGTGTCTCTGGAGCTCCGGTTAGTCAACGTCCCTAACGTGGCGATCCAATTGCCACTCAACAAGTCCCTTAGCCGGATAAAAAGGAAGTCGTACTCTCCTTGGTACGTTATTGGCTCCTGACTCTGCATATACCACGAGAGTGTCAAGTGAGCAGACAGCGCGTTGGAGGGTATATCGATCATACGGTATAGTTGGTCATTAGCATAATCGTACCCGCCCAGGTAAGCCCCATAGTGACCACTGCGAAACCATGTACCATCAGCCAAGGGATAACTGTCGGCTGAAATGACGCTCCAAGAAGGTCTACCGTTTGAAAAGAGTTCGAAGCCGCCATCGTAAACTCTCTCCAAGCAATTACCGCCATGGTTGTTAAGGACAAGGGGCAAGAAAACCTTGTTGGGGTAGGAGGGCGGTCTCAAAGCGATCTCTACCCCTTCGCTGGCGCTGATGCGAGCATAGCCGGCGAAATTCTCGCCAGGGAAAATGTTAGCGACTGCAAGGGTTCGCGATGAATTAGCATTGAGGCGAATATAGGGCCAGCGATACCAAGGCGGGTTGGATGAAGAATCTAACCATCGCCGGTTGAATGTGTGATCGGTATTGTAGAACACTATATCCACCGCCAAGGTTTGGGTTGTGGCATTCCGCAGCACAATAGAGGGGCCTGTGCCACCAGCGACTTGGATACCCTGAAGCAGATGAAAGACCGGCTTGGGTGTCTGAGATGGCGGCTGCCAACCGCTCCCAAGGCCAAAGACACCCCGTGGAACAGCAGCGACTCGAGTGGGCCTCCATAGCCACCGTGAGCCAGCCTGAGCCGTTTCGGGGTGCGCCATCCAGCCCCACACTCTTTCCTGGTATGGGTAGCTGAAGTTCAGGTAATTTCCTTCACCATAAGGGGGACGACGGGGATCAAAGGCGCTGTTGTTAGGGTCGTTACTTGAACTCCATCCATTGTACGCTGTAACGGCGTAGTACCATTGCTCGGCGCTGTTGTGATCGTTATCACCAACAAAGGGAGCAGCGTTCCACTTCTGAATAAGGAAATTGGTACCTGTGCCCAGATTGTAAGTCAACTCGCCGCTTGCTCGAGTGGGTGTAAACCAGCCACAGCCGTTGTTCATGCAGGAAGTGATTTGCATCAGACCATAGCCGCAATCGCTACTAACCAGGGTGCAAGCGTATGTGTTGTCCGGATCGCCCACAGAGTTGGCAAACTGGAGCCAATGCGCCTCCTGCCACGCTACTCCTCGCAGGATAATGTGAGGAATAGGTCGCCAGTCAGAAACATTCTCCTGAATCGTATTGGGTGGAAGAAACCGATTGATTTGGCTATAGGTGGGACCATCGTTACCCAGAGTGTTGTTGGCAGCTTTGTTGAAAGTGGGCCGCATATCGTAACGTTGGGGCTGGTAGCCATATACACGGCTTTGCGGGCAACCGGCAGGAGGTGCCGGACAGGTCGGCGTGGGGCCTGCCAGTGGGGAAACCATAGCCAGCGTGGAGTACTCAGAGAAGCTCATAGCCATTGCAGCCCAGATGAGGAGTAGGAACAGCAGCAGACATGGCAAGATAGCACGCGGTGGAAGCAGCCGGTGATTCATTGTGTCTCCTCCCCGATTGTTAAGGCGGTGTTGGACATCCACGCGACAAACACGAGTTGATGGTCTTGACTGGGGATAGGTACTGTCGTCCCAGTGGGAAGATGAATCCAATACAAGCCACTATAGTAGTGATAAGCCGCCAGCCATTGGTAATCACGGGAAATGGCAAGGAGCTGCCAGTCGCCGATTGGCCTAATTGAGCCCAGATTTCGAATTGATCTGGTATACAGGTTAATAGACTGAACCACCATTTCAGAATAATCTGAGCTCCAGTAGCTTACTATCAAGTCCTGACTGTTCGGCGCCCATATCGCTGTAAAACCTTGTTGGGACTGAGTGATTACTTGCTGATCGTGTCCACTTGCTGAAAACCAGGCTACTCCCTCAGAAGTACCTACTAGGAATTTAGAGCCATCTGGCGAAAGGAGGGGTACGCCCAGCACCGCATTGCTGCCAAAAACTATCCGGCGAGCATCTTGTCCTTCTTGGCTTGTTGCCCACAGTTGGTACGTGTCATCTTCTTCTTGAGCCAAGACATAATAGAGTTCTTGGCCATCGGCAGACCAGCCGAGCACACTAAGGGGAAGGTCATCTTGTGCTTCCAACAATCGCCGCTTCTCACCAGTCGTAATATCTACCAGTTCTACAGCTCCTTGCCCTACAAGCCAGGAAGTAGGAGCTCCCGTTTTGTAACTCGGCATTATAGATTCCTCAAGCCATCCTGCCTCATAAGCCAGTAGGTGGCTGTCTTGACTCCAAAGTAGTCCACCTAATGTTGAGTTTTGGTCAAGTTGCTGTAAACCATTACCATTCGCGTTGGCAATCCACAGAGTGGCTGTCTTCCAGTATCTGGTGATCAAGGCCATCTTACGGCCGTCGGGTGACAATGACACCTCGGCAATGGTATCCTGATCAAAACGTAATACCTCTCGCCGACCACCAATGTCCCTGGGGTCGGCCAACCAGAGGACGCTTCCTCGTCCTTCTGGAAAATTCTCGACCCATAAAGCCGAGAAAGCCGACGGTGGTAACGGCAATGCAGTGGGGAGAGGTGTAGATGTAGGAATTGATGTGGGTGTGAATGTAGGCTTGGGTGGCCGGCTTACAATCGGCGTCCCTGGAAGTTGAGCCGGTGTCCCGACAGGTGATTGGAACCTTAAAGGAGATTGAAATGCCTGGGACGACGAAATTGCCTGCCCCACTCCTCGTACAAGGATCACAATCATTCCCACTAACGCCAGTAAACTTAACGAAATTCCCACGACACTCAATAGGCGTTTCATTTTCATTACCTCCTTGCAAATGTCTCCGGTTTTACTTGGCGTGCTAAC
>DYKH01000382.1 GCA_020722685.1 Caldithrix sp.
ACGGCGCTACGATCTAATCATCTTGGCGTTCTTCGCGCCTTCTTGGCGGTTAGGGCGAACCATTCTGAGCAATCCAAGAGAATTCTATTTTCGTAGTAATCCGGAAAAGCTAATGTTGTTTTGATCGTTTATCAGCCTGGAGGCGATATGACCAAAAGGTCAAAAAGAGAATGTGTAGATTTCACCTTCTTGCTGCTATTCTTAATTGCGGATAGTGTGCTTTTTGCCGGTGAGACGGGCAAGATCGCTGGCCGTGTCGTCGATGCGCAGACCGGCGAGCCGCTCATCAGCGCCAATGTGATGATCACCGAGAGATGGGAGGGCGGTCGCCCCAGCCCCATCACCGGCACCGGAATGCAAGGCGCAGTCACGGACGTCAATGGCGAATATTTCATTATCAACGTCAAGCCGGGCACCTATTCGGTTCGCTTTAATTACATTGGCTACCAGTCCATTTCCAAGACGCAAATCAGCGTCAGCGTGGATTTGACCACCCGCGTGGACTGCAAGCTATCGACGACCGTCTTGGAGAGCAGCGAGGCAGTGGACGTGGTCGCCGAGCGCTTGCAAGTGCAAAAGGATTTGACTTCCTCTGAAGTCTCTATCAGCGCCGAAAAGATCGCCATTCTCCCCGTTCGCAGCGTCAGCGAATTGGTCGATTTGCAGGCGGGCGTGGTGCGAGACAACTCCGGGCAATTACACATCCGCGGCGGTCGCACCAGCGAAATCGCCTACATGGTCGATGGCGTCAAGGTGATCGATCCCCTCAACCGTTCTGCGGGATTGACCATCGATGATCAGGCCATCGAGGAGCTTAAAACAATCACCGGCACGTTCAACGCGGAATACGGCCAGGCGCTCTCCGGCGTCGTCAATATCGTCACCAAAGGCGGCAGCGACCAATTTCGCTTTAATCTCACCGGCTACACCGGCGACTATCTCAGCTTTGACGACAAAACCTACTCCGTGATGAGCAATGCCGATTGGGCTAACGCCGCTGCAAGGGCCTTGACGCGCAAGAATCGTTTTATCCGCTACAATTTCGGTGACGTCAATCCGTTCAGCGCCGAAGCGCAGCAAACCAAACCCTGGCTCACGCGTGAATCGTACCTGAACAAATACGACCCATTCAGCAATAGCGACCTTCAGGCCAACGTCTCTGGCCCTGTGCCGTTTACGAAAAAACGGTTGACCTATTTTCTTTCCGGCCGCTATCAGGACGGACCGGGGTATGCCTATGGCAAACGGTATTTCATGCCCTGGGGTTTTCAGGCCCCGGTGGGCGACACTTTGCACACCTTTGCTACGGCCGATAACGCCTTGGTGCCTTTGAATACATACACAGGATATTCCACCCAATCCAAGCTGAATTTTGATGTCTCCAGTAAGCTCAAGCTTTCCTACGGCATTTACTACAACCACGATAAAAGCTACGGCGCCGGGTACGAGTACAAGTACGTGCCGGATGCCGGCAAAACCTACCTAACCCAAAGCCAGACGCACATTTTTTCCCTTAAATATATTGCCTCCACGCGCACGTTCATCGACTTCAAAGGCAGCTATTTCAAAAAACACCACGAAAATTATCTCTACAAAGACCCCTACGATTATCGCTATATACCCTTCGAAACCGCACAGATCGAGCAGTACGTGTATGGAAAGAACGAAAACGATGACATCTCGGTAACCACTCGCGTCAATGACTTTAACTATTTCGGTAACGCCACCGACCAAGGCCGCGAGGACGTCAACTACAAAATGTTCCAGTTCGATTTGACCAGTCAAGTTACCAAGCGACACATGATGAAAACTGGAGCTTCACTCACGCTCCACGATCTGGCAAACGATTACGTTGCTCTGCAATTTTCCGACGTGACTTTCCGACCGATCGTACCGGATGAGAGTTCTCCTTATCACATTCGTTTTGGCGCCATGCCCAAAGAGATGGCAGCGTACATTCAGGACAAGATCGAATTCAATGAGCTGATCATCAATCTCGGCGTGCGCTACGATTATTTTGATCCCGATGGCCGCGTTCTCGCTGATCCGATGGACCCACAGATCTACGCGCCCTTCAAGTTCGAACACATTTATTCCAACTATGAGGTCACCAAACCGGACAGCGAATTGGTAACGTACACCGTCGATCAACGGGAGGCGTTCTGGTACAAAAAGGCCAAAGCCAAATACCAGCTCAGCCCGCGTTTCGGACTTTCCTTTCCCATCACCGATGAAGGGGTCATCCACTTCTCCTATGGCTGGTTCTTCCAAAATCCTGAGCTGCGCTTCCTGTACGACAATCCCCATTTCTGGATCGAAGGAGCGGGCGCGCAGAATCTGGTGGGCAACGCGGATTTGGACGCCGAGCGAACAGTTATGTACGAAATCGGCTTGCAGCAGCAAGTCACTCCGGCGCTCTATATGCACGTGACCGGCTTTTATCGCGACATCCGCGACTGGGTGGGAACCGGTACACCCATTGATACCTACAAAGGCATGACCTATTACAAGTACGTCAACAAGGATCATGCGGCGGCAAAGGGACTGACGCTCTCCGCCACCTATCGGATGAGTCGGCTTGCCGTGAATTTGGACTATACCTATATGACGGCCAAGGGCACTTCCTCGAATCCGCAGGATGCTTATTACGATGCCCTGGGACAACGGGCTCCGCGCATTCAAATGGTCAATCTGAATTGGGATCAGCGCCAGTCGCTCAACACGGTGATTAGCTACGGAGATCGCAACTGGACGGCGTCTTTGGTGGCGGTTTTGAATTCCGGATTGCCCTATACGCCTTCCTTCGCCCGCGGTGAGGTCTCCGGTTCCGGAACGTTTGTCGGCCTGCGCGAAAACAGCGAGCGCAAACCCATGACCTTCAGCGTGGATTTGCGGGTTGGACGCAACATCAACATCGGTGATTACCGCGTGCAGCTCTTCTGCAATGTCACCAACCTTTTCGACATCCGCAACGCCAACAATGTTTACTCAGACACCGGGCAGGCGGACTATACGCTGCAAGGGATCAATCAAAAAGATCGTCCCGGCGTCCCCGACCTGGAGATTTCCAGTGTCGATGAGTACTTTACCCGGCCCGGCAATTTTACCCCGCCGCGTTTTATTCAATTCGGTTTGCGATTGAGCAAGTAATCTTGTGAGGGATCTATGAGTCACTCATTTGCCAGAATACGTAGGAGGACTCTCCGAGTCCGAGGCGTAGTTGCAACAGGTATCGACCTCTGGAGAGG
>DYKH01000383.1 GCA_020722685.1 Caldithrix sp.
CGCTATACAGATTTCTCGCTCCGCTCGAAATGACAACGGACCTGAACTGTTACATAGTTTGGCAAAACTCGGAATTCGATAGAAGGAGGCGTCTCAGACGCCGATCATTTGGCCGAACTCAGAGAGTTCTCCTACATATTGTGTTAAGCAAAAAACTGCCAAACTGTAGTGACCGATAAAAATTTCTGCGAGCTTGCAGGAGATTAGTTGGAAGAGTTCAAAGGTAGGGTGACGCGCACGAGTGTACCTTTTTCAACCTCGCTGGAAATTTGCATGCTGCCGCCATGCGCGTTGACAATCCACTTACAAATGGCCAGGCCAAGACCGCTGCCTCCGGTAGAGCTGGTACGGGCCTTATCGACCCGATAAAAGCGGTCAAAAATGCGCGGCAAGTCTTCCTTGGGAATGCCGACGCCCGTGTCCCGGAGGACAAACTCGACATTCTCGCCCGCTTGTTGTAAGCTCAGCTCGATTTCACCTTGCTCGGTGTATTTCAAGGCATTGTCACACAAGTTCAACAACAAGCGACTTATGAGCTGCTGGTCACCATAAAATTCGAGCGGCTCACAAATGGCAAGACGCACCGCCAGCCGTCGGCCTTCGGCGAGAATCTGGACATCCTCAAAAACCTCTTGTAGCAGAGTATCCAGTCGAAACCAACGTTTTTGCGCCGGATAACTGCCGCTATCTGAGCGCGAGAGTAATAGCAAATTTTCTGCCAGTTGGCTGAGGGCGATCAGACGATCCAACGTTCTCTGCAAGAGGGGACGAACGCTTTTGGGCGTGCTCTCATCTTGGTAAGCCAATTCGATCTCGCCGCGCAGAATGGTCAGCGGGGTGCGCAGTTCATGGGCGGCGTCCTGGGTGAATTGTTGTAAACGATTGACCCCTTGTTCCAATCGTGCGATCATGCCGTTTAATGTTTCCACCAGTGCGCCGAATTCATCTTTACCTCTATAAGCCGGCAAACGTTCCTTGAGATTGGTGACAGAAATCGACGCGGCAGTAAGGGCCGCCGAAGCCACTGGGCGAAATGCCAGTTTAGCCAAAAACCAGCCGCCCAAGGTCGTAAAGAACATGGTAAAAGGGATGACCCAAATGAGAATCTCGCCTGCTTCCTCCAGCATCTCAAAAATTGTCTCTCTTTCTAACCCTACGACGATGGTACCCCATGATTGGTGCAATAGGCGTACATGATAATGATGTTCGGCAATGGGAACTTGGTAATGGCCTGTTTTTCGGTGCAGCAAGTCGGCTGGCAAGAGTCTCTGCGCCTTTTTTAGGCCGGCGTTAAAAAAGATTTGTTGGGTATCTCTGGTAATGGCGATGATTGCAAATTGCCGCTTCCAGCCATAATGTTCCTCCAATTCTCCTTGCAGATGGGCGGACAGGGATTCATAAGCTTCTCCGGAAAGCGACAATAAAGGCAAGAACTCCGACTCTAACATTTGCACAAGCCAAATTTCCTCCGCGCGCAGCGTGTTACTGATATCTTTTTGCAGCTGTTGTTGCAGGGTAAAAGCCAACGCGGCGAGCACTAAGAACAATGAGATTAAAAAGGCGAACAGATACCAGAGGGCGAGACGGGCGCGAATGGTTAATCTCATACTTCCGGCTCCCGCAAAACATAGCCGCTGTTCCGCACCGTGTGGATGAAGCGCCTATTACCCGCTTGTTCCAGCTTTTGCCGCAGGCGGCGAATGTACACTTCGATTAGGTTGTAATCGCTGTCGAAATGATAATCCCAGACGTGCTCGGCGATCATCCCTTTGGAGAGCAACCGGTCTTTGTTGCGCAGGAGATATTCCAGGATGGCGTACTCACGCGTGGTCAGCTCTATTCGATGCTCTCCCACGCGCGCTTGGTGGGCAACCGTATCCAATAGGAGATCGCCCGCAGTGAGCATAGCACTTTTATGATCGCTGGAACGACGTAGCAATGCCCGTATTCGTGCACGCAATTCCGCCAAGGCGAACGGTTTGCCGAGATAATCGTCGGCGCCGGCATCCAAACCGGCCACGCGATCGGGGACCTGGTTGTGTGCAGTCAGCAAAAGCACCGGCGTCTGCAGGCCCTCCTGGCGCAAAGTTTTGAGTACAGCGAGACCGTCTTTCTGGGGCAGCATGATGTCGAGAATGATGAGATCGTAGGCTTCCGTAAGAGCCAACTCTTCGCCCCTTCGGCCATCCCTCGCTACATCGACAGCATGGGACTCTTCCATCATGGCGCGCTGCACAAAATTCGCCACGTCTTTTTCGTCTTCGATAATCAAAATGCGCATGGTCTAGCTCTCACCAAATATGCAAAACATTCCTTCTTTTTTATGCGCGCGAGAATTTTGCCATACTCGGTCGCAAACACGATGCCGGCTCAAAATATAAAACCCTCGGCTGAAATCAAACTGAAATGATCACCAGCGCCGAGGCGTAACACTACCGAGTAACCCGCGGCAATCCAAGCGGATTTCTCTCCAGAGGAATTGCCGTGCCCGGATGGGCACTCGATAAGCTGTGAAAATAACAAGAGAGCAATACGGAAAACAAAACCACTCTCATGCTGAAATCATCTTTTCTGATTTGAGCCGGTGCGACCAAAGGCAAAGCAGTCGGGTCGGCCTTGGCAGGATGCCTACGGAATGACAGATCATAGTTGCTTAGATAAGCGAATGCAACTTGGCGAAGCATGGCGAACAAAAGATATTTTCGTGGTAATTTCCATGTCCGGCTGGGCACCCGATAATTATGAAAATAGTTCTATTTTCGTAGTAACCGCAAAGTACCCAAAGGAGGCGCAAAGCTCGCAAAGGATCCTCATGCCCGACGGCAAAAATGGATAGACACTGTGCCGCGATCTAATCGTCATGGCGTTCTTTGCGTCTTCTTGGCGGGCTTTGCGGTTAGAAAGCATCATCATGAACAATGCAAGAGAGTTCTATTTTCGTGGTAAATGAAATGATTTTTCTATTTGCAAAAATTTAGATTCATCCGGCAAATGCGTACCTATTGGCGAAGAAAGGCCAAAAGCATTCCTGATGAAGGTAATGAAAAATTCAAATAGCAAAATGCAAACTGACAAATCAAAATGCAAAAATGGGGGCGTGTCTATGATGCCCAAAGGATAAACTAAGACTTTCGATCCTTCCGAACTCTGCAAATCCGCCTCGTTGAACCATTGGATGTTGTTCATCAAGCCTTATAGCCGGCCTTTCGAGGCATTAGATAGAGTGGATTTGAGACATGCTTCGGT
>DYKH01000384.1 GCA_020722685.1 Caldithrix sp.
GCTTTGGGGCCTTGCAGAGCTAACAAACTCAGATCTTCCGTCTTGTTCTCCAGATTCACCAAGGGCATGAGATGATCCAATGCCCATTGCCAATCCTTTTGCGTATTGGCAGCGTTGACCACCAGCATATAATGATCCGGAAAGCGATAGACCAGCAGATCGTCCACAATCCCGCCGTCCTCATAGCACATGGCGGAATATTGCACTTGCTTGACAGCCAATTTGCTCACGTCGTTGATGGTCAATCGCTGCAAAAAGGCTTCGGCGTTCCTGCCGCTAACCACGAACTCGCCCATGTGCGATACATCGAACAGCCCAACTGTTGTGCGCACACGTCGGTGCTCTTCGATAATGCCTTTGTATTGGATGGGCATATAATAGCCGGCGAACTCGACTATTTTCGCCCCGAGTCGTTGGTGGATGTCATAAAAGCCGGTTTTTTTGATTTCCAAGAGTAGCTCCTTTCCCGTCTAAAAACCCCCATCAAAATAGCAAATAGCAAGTTCCGTGGACTGAAACAGTCAAAGAATTCCAAATTCAATCGACAAAACCCAAAAACTGATTTTCGTTTTGCAGGAAATCAGTAAGGATTCTTATGGCAAAAGGAATACCTTCTTTAGTTTTGTTGCCACTTCAGCCTGCACTTGAGCAGACAACTGACCAAGCTCTCGCTGAATGAGTGCCGTAGTGACAGTCATTAGGCGATGCAACCTTAGCGTCGATGTGACCCGTAGTCCTGTATCAGCGAACTCCGCGTCGGTCACGTTCAACACCAAATCCGTCTCAAGCAAATCGTCCGGTATTCGGCTACTGATGAACGAGAGAATAATGTGCCGGTATTGACCAATGGATCAGTCGAGCACACGGCCGGCCGTGCTTTGGTGGCCAAAAGATCATCAAACGGAAATAGAACTAAGACTACCTTACCTCTTGTCATCAAATGGCCTCCCATCGGCCAAGCTGTAGATATCCTCTTCTGCGTCATTCAGGAAATCAAATGCCGAATTCTCGGCAGCAGACCTGAGCCAGTCTTCCTCACCAATTTCCGAGTTCTCGGCAATAAGAATGATTACCCGCGCCCGATGAGAGCTAATTGCCGACAGAGGTTCGTCTAAGACAAGGGTCCGCTCGGATTCTATCGTTCCGGTCGTCTCAATAGCTCTCAATGGTATTTTCATTGTTGTTTCGCCCTATTGGTTCGCCAATGATATTTTCCGGTCTTTTGTGATTAGGCCCGTATTGAAGGCTATAATACACCCTCCATTCGCTCCAAGGCAGCGGATATATTCTCAATCGAATTGGCATAGGAAAGCCGTATATAACCTTCACCAAACTTGCCAAAGGCAGTACCGGAGAGAGCGGCCACGCCGGCTTCGTGGAGCAGTTTGGCTTCCATTTGCCGCGAGGTCAGTCCGGTAGCCTTGATGTTGGGAAATGCGTAAAAAGCGCCTTTCGGCAATGTGCACTTGATTCCTTTGATCCGATTCAAGCCGTCCACGATAAAATTGCGCCGCTTCTTGAATTCCTTCACCATCTTGGTCACAGCATCTTGCGGGCCTTGGATGGCCTCGATGGCGGCAAACTGGCTGAAATGGGAGGTGCAGGAGACGCTATTGATGACCAGTCGGGTAATGTGCTCCGCCAGAGCGATGGGCATGATGCCGTAGCCCAAACGCCAGCCGGTCATGGAATAGGTCTTGGAAAGCCCGTCGAGGATGATGGTTCGCTCTAACATGCCCGGAAATTTGGCGATGCTGACAAATTCGCCCTCGTAAAGTATGTTCATGTAAATCTCATCTGCCAAGACGACCAAGTCGTGCTTTACCGCAAGCCGGGCGATCCTTTCTAAATCCTCCGCACCCAGCATGCCGCCAGTGGGATTTTGCGGGTAGCTCAAAATGACTAGCTTGGTGCGCGGCGTGACAAGGGAGGCGAATTCATCGACATTAAAACAAAAGTCCATTTCTTCGCGCAAAGGAATCGGCACAGCCTTGCCGCCGACATAATTGATCACCGACTCGTAAATAGGAAATCCGGGATTGGGGTAGATGACCTCGTCCCCCTCGTCGATCAAGGAAGAGATGAGAAAATAGATGATCGGCTTGGCGCCGGGGGTTACTACCACCTGATCGGGGTGCAAGCTAATGCTTCTTCTCCTGCCGGCATCCTCGGCTATGGCTTTGCGCAGCTCCGGAATGCCCGGCGCCGGACAATAGCCGGTTTTGCCGTCCCGCAAAGCGCGTATAGCGGCTTCTTTGATGTTCTCAGGTGTGGGGAAATCCGGCTCGCCGATTTCCAAGTGAATAATACTCTTTCCTTCCGCTTCCAGCTTTTTCGCCTTCGCCAGCACTTCAAAAGCCGTCTCCGTACCCAACCGCGACATGCGAGCTGCAAGTTTGAGTAGCATAAAAAAACCCCGACCTCCGCTTTATTTTGCCGTCGATGTAAAGTTAAGAATGAGACTGGTTATGAATGACAATGGGGGCATATCCCCAATCGCCATACTATTTTTGCGGCTGAAATTAGCACTTATTTGGCAGAGTGTCAAGCTCATTTTTGGTTGGCTAAATGGGCGAGGAAGATTGAGAATCAAGACTGCAAAGTCTTTTTCGACCGCCGATTCGCGCGAATGTGCGCTAATTCCATGTTCGCGCTTGTTAGTGGTAATTCGCGGCTGCTTTGGTTGGGGCAACTTCGCGCGATCCATTACTTCAGTAGACCGAGGGTAAATATTAGTGCATGGTCATCATAATCATTTAGCGTGTAGGTGTGTGCCAAGTTAACTATACTCGTTAAGGGTCGCTTTTTCATGTCATGCCTATGAATACAGGCATCTCCTAACCACCTGTTCACAAGGAGATTCCTGCATGCGCAGAAATGACAAAAAAGGTGCATTTCTTACCCTTAACAAGTATATGATGTGGACATTGTAGGTTCTGAATGGCAATAGTCCGGTGTTTGGTATCCCTCCGGTGAACTACACCTTATAAAAAGAGGCTCTTCCGGAAAATGCGTACCTGCTATTCACCTTCTCTCGGTGTCCGAGTAGCCTTCCTGCAAATATCAAACATTAAAACTGAAAATGACATATCAAAATCCAAAATGGACCTGGCAGAATTGGCCTGAAGACAAGTCCTCATTCACAAATAGAATCTGAAAAGATAAGCTTCCCCATACCCGGCCCACTTCACGCAGGCCGCCAGGTCGGCCTTGGCAGACCGAAGCATGTCTCAAATCCACTCTAT